>JAJYZH010000032.1 GCA_021800135.1 Microcaldota archaeon | reverse complement strand
TTACCTATCTCCTGGGGGAAGCGTACGGGGTGATAGAGGCTATAAATGCGTATAATATAACCACGGCAACGTCGCCGTTCATAAACCTGGTTTCCGCAGCCGGTGCGCTTTCGGTAGGCATGTATTTTGTATACGCCATGCTGCCCTTCGCCGTTCTGATGCTCTCTGTAGGAATAATATGGCTGATAAGCAGGCAGTTCAAGAAAATTGAGATCACAATATTGGGAGTGTCCTCTGTGACGTTCCTATTCCTGACAGTGGCCACCGAGTTCAATTTCCACTTTTCCGGGACTGCGTCAGAGCTATACGTGGCATACGTGGGCGCGCTGGCAGGAATTGCCGCTGCCCTCTATCCTTACTTCTATACGGTAAAGAAGATGAGGGTAAAGAGGGCATATCCTATAGAGATAAACCCTGAGACCCCGTATACGAACATGCTTGCCATATCAAGCAAACTAATGAGAAGGCTGGGCGGTGACGTGCGTGTGCTGGACCAGCATTTCGATGTGCGTGGCGTAGAGAACCTTGCAAGGCTGCTCGGAGGAAACGAGGGCAGGTACAGCAGGATCCTCATACTCACGAAAGGAGAGAGACTGGGGAAGGATTTCGAAAGGTCCTATTATGACTTGAGGGAGGAGCTGGCGAATAAGGGGGTTACGCTTGAGATCAGAATTATGAACGATGAGGATGCAGTGATACAGCACGAGCGCCTCATAATGGATGACAACATAGCGTACAAGATCCCGCCACTGAACATAATAAACAAGAAGAGCGAGCACATAGTAGGAGTAAACCATGGCGAGGCGTATGCAAGATTCAAGAAGGTATGGGACAGGGCAGCGAAATACGAGGCCAAAGCGAGGGAAAACGGAGGGAGCAGCCAGTAGGCGAGCAGATTATGCGGTTTATTTACGCCGTAGGGTTAAGGGTTGGATGTCCCCATATGGGGAGCAGGATAAACTTTTTTTATGCGGATAAAAGTCGCTTTCGGAAACTTTTAAAATGATTCTATGAGAAGCAGGTATTGTGGGTTGGATGTATTCAAATACGAGGTCTCTCACGGTGGGAGAGATAATGTCCTTTCCTGTAATCACGAGCAGTGCGAACGACAACATAAGGAGCATCGCCAACAAGATGAAGAAGCACGACATAAGCGGAGTAGTGATAGTAGATAGGGAGAATACGCCTTTGGGGATAATAACTGCCGGGGACATAGTGAGGAGAGCGGCGGTCAGGAGGGGCGCGTTCCTCTTTGCTAAGGCGAAGCATGTGATGAGCAAACCGGTCCATTCAATAACAAGGGAGAAGGCGCTTGAGGAGGCGGCGAGACAGATGGCCGACAACAAGGTAAAGAGCCTGTGTGTTGTCGACGGGGTGGGTAAGCTGGTAGGGATAATAACTGAGGAGGACATAACGAAGAACGCAAGCTACCTAATAGAAGTATTGAATGAGATGGTGAGGACGGGTTTCGTAAAGAAGGAAGGCACCGCAGAGGGAATGTTGTAGTAAGCGGGCGATATGCCCCGGGGATAGATAGGCATAGTCAGGCATGAGACTGCATGCGCGTGGAGGGCGGTACGAAGATCGCTCCGGGAATACCGATACGCCTTAGGAATGTGATATTTGCAAGAGAGAAGCCGCCACGCAGGCAGGGCAGGTTCCTTGGTCTGGATGAAGACGGCTGGACTTCACTGAAAGAGATAGGTGTGGATGGATGAGTGGAAAAGGCAGGATTGTTGTGGTGGATTTCGATGACACGCTGTTCTTCGTAAAGGAGTGCATAGGTGCCGCGTCTTTGGAGCTCCTGGGCCGCAGGCTCTCAAGATCGCAGCTAAGGGAGCTCAGGCCAAAAGAGATGAAATGGAAGATTTATGACCTAGCGTTTTTGAAATATTCAAGCCTCTCAAAGCCAAACAGAAGGATGATAAACATCCTCTCAAGGGAGAGGGATGCGGGCACATATGTCCTGATATTGACCGCAAGGCCCGAAAAGACAAAGAAGGAGACTATGGCGCTGCTCAGGAAGTATAAAGTGCGGTTCAATAGTATAAAATTACGCGAGAACGGGCTGGCCCACTCAAGCGACGAGGAATGGAAACTAGGCAGGATCAACGGTCTTGCCGAAAGATATGGGGATATAACAATTTATGAGGATAAACGTGACAACATATCATACTTCAAGCATGGGGTATTATATCCGGAAAAGTTCAGATTCGTACACGTAAAGGAATAACATGGGTATTATTCATGAGGCAAGGCCATTAGGAGTATAAATAACGCCAGGATATCCCTTGCAGATCGGATACGCCAGACTTTTTGACTTCGATTTTTCGGTATGCTCTGACCGGGATTTGAACCCAGGTTTCGAGAGTGAGAGTCTCGCGTCCTTGACCGAGCTAGACGATCAGAGCCGTGGTATTATTTCCACATGCGTATATTTAGATTTTTAGTTCTGCAATAATAATAATCAATAAGTTTCGGTTGACCAAATGTCAATAAGCAGCGAGGAGGCAGACCTGGTGAAGGATATACTCATGCCGGAAGAGGCGGTGAAGTTTACTGCCACTCAGCGCAGGGTTGGCCCCGGCGGCTCCATAACGACGCCTACTACAGTCATCTGCACAAACCAGCGCATAATAATAGTTAACAGGGCGAGCCTTGGTATAAGAAAGGACTACGAGAGTATATACTACAGGCAGATAACGAGCGTAAGGTATGAGAGCGGGATCATCAATGCGTCTGTCTTCATAAGGGTGCAGGGCTATGACAGAGATAAGGGCCTGTTGAAAAGCGGAAGGGAGGAAGGGGAGATTGACGGGCTGAGAAAGGAGGAGGCCAAGGAGATGGCGGATTACATAAACAACGTGCTTGGCGGGATCGAAGGAGTATCGCAGCAGACTCCTATTGACCAGAGTCAGGGATCACCAACTGGCGGCTACATATATTGCCAGCAGTGCGGAGCGCAAAACAGCATAGACGCGAAATTCTGCAGCAAGTGCGGCGCCAAACTCAGATGATTCACTTCCTGTTTGCCTGCCTGCCATGCAGCGCCTCATCTATTGAGAATTTCCTTACCACCAGCGCCTTTATTCTGTCAGGATCGTTATACCTCTCGCGCTTAGCAGTGCTCTCGGCCTGAACCAGCTTCCCTTTGTACTCGTTGAATGCCTTCATCGCCGACGCAAATGCGTCCCTCTCATGGGGGTTCTTTACCATGGTGCCCCTTGCAATCTCCCTCTTCTCATCTATGCTTATGTCATTTTCAGGATAGAAGACGTTTACATTGAATACTGCGCTCAACTTCCTTACGAAGGCGCCCTTCTTGTGCTTGTCCGTAGACACCAGCACTGGCGTACCTGTCTTCTGGACTGCGCTTATAGCCCACTCGGTGCCCCCGCCGTCCATGTGCATGGAGCTGATCAGCCTCCCGTTAAGGCTTACGCATGCTATACCTACGGTCTTGCCCGGATCTACTCCTACTATGAGGTACATGGTATGCCCTTCACCCGCTCAAATTCAGGCTGCCGAGCGAATACCTTATAGACTCGTTGAGCGTCTGCGGGAGCGAGAGGTATTTGCAGTTCACTATGAATGTGGGCGCGGAAGTTGTGATGTTGTAGTACTGGGAGAACTTTGCCTGGTAATCCAAGGTGGTCGACACATTATCCATGCATGCGCTGAATGTGCTGATGTTAAGCCCCGAGCCTATTGCGACCTGGTCCAGCGTAAAGTTGCTTATCGGGCTGCCATAGTAAACCTTGCTTAGGTTCGCCAGGAAAGCAGGGAATCTGGGCTGCGCTGACGCGCACGCGAGATACTCGCCCATAGCCTGGGTCTCGTTGACACCGTAGCTCTTGTAGAAACCTATTGAGTAATCTGAGAATACGAATTTGTATGATACGTTCACCTTGTTGCCGAAATCCTTGCTTGCGTTTATGCCTGCCGCCATGCCGTTGAGCGCTCCGGGGGCGTACGGGTCTGTAACAAAGTATATGGGTATTGGCGCGCTTGATGAGCATGCGGTCTTTCCTGCAATTCCTATAGTGCCTGGGGCTGCCACGTAGTTCTGGGTGTACTGCAATGGCTTTATCATCTGCGTGAATGGTTCAGCCAATGTCAAATTGGATGAATAGAGCAGCATTGACACGTTGACCAGCTCGTTCGTGAACGGGTCAGTGTAAGGGACTACCACCTCCCACATGCTGCCGTTGAGCAGGTAGTACGCCCTTGAACGGTTGACCAGGGAATAATACGGCAACAATGAAAGCGATGAGTTTATTGTGGAGTAGCTCGCGAGTATCTTCTCGGCTGCACTTATTGCGTCGCTGCTGTTGTATTTCGGCGTTGCGCACGTATTGTTAATAACTCCGTACTGGCAGTTATGCGATATCACGCTTGGTTTGAAGTTCGAAAGGGATACCGAGAGCGCTATAAGTACCAGCACCAGCACTATCAGTGAGATGTGGAGGTAGTCCAGACCGAACCTCTTTGAGACTGGTTTTACCAGGAAGACAGCACCGCTGTCTTTTTGGGCAGTCTGTGCGCCCTTCCTTTGCTTTTCCGCAGCCATTTATTACACCTATTGGAAATGTAAACGGGCCTGGTGGGATTTTCACTTCCTCTTGGTTGCCCAAGCAGGATTTTTTGAACCCACGACCTTCACCTTAGGAGGATGTCGCTCTATCCAAGCTGAGCTACAGGCCCTGAATCTATATTAATCTGCGGGAAATAAATAATAACCTTTGGCTATGCCTGTTGACATTCCTACATCCTCTCAACAGCGTCTATCCCGAGTAGCTTGAGGACCTTCCTCATGGAATTCATGACGGCTAAGGTAATGGCAGTTCTTGAATCCCTTTCTTCCTTTGTACAGGCCTTGAGTATGGGTAGAGCCTCATAGAATGTGCTGAACATACCTGAGAGCGTGCCGAGGTATTCTACCAGTACATTGGGTCTGAGCTCGGCGCCTGCCTTGCCTATGGTCCAATCAAGCAACGAAACCTGCTTTAGCATCTCGAACTCCTGTGCGTTTTCGAAAGGGTATTGCGGCGCATATCCGCCCGTGAACCCTGCTGCCTTTGCGCTTTCAACTATCCTGGATGCCCTGGCATGCATATACTGGCAGTACGGCCCGGAATTGCCCTCGAAACTGAGCGCGCGTTCCCATGAGAATACGATTTCCTTCTCTGGAGATACC
Organism: Microcaldota archaeon; assembly: GCA_021800135.1. Classification (GTDB taxonomy): domain Archaea; phylum Micrarchaeota; class Micrarchaeia; order Micrarchaeales; family Micrarchaeaceae; genus JAKATY01. The sequence goes on along the minus strand of JAJYZH010000032.1, from coordinate 701 downwards.
TTCAGGAACTCGAATATCACAGCGGCTTTCGCAACTGCTTTTGCAATCCTCTCCCTGTCCTCTTCCGAAAACTTGAAGCGCTCTGTTATCAGGTCTTTTGCCTTGCTCTTCGCAGACACGAGGATGTCGTCTGCGCTGAAGCCGATCCAGTTGCCGCTCCTTCCGGAGAGTTTCCCCTCTTCAAGCGCAACCTCGCCATATGCAAGATGCACTATGCCTTCGGCTATGTCATTCCTGCCTATTGCGCTGAATGCAAGCCTCAGTATCGCCTGGGGGTAACTCTGCGCAGCGTCTATTACGTTTATTGATCTGCTGACTCCTCCGGAAGCCGCTATTTGCCCCGGGCTGCCCGCCTGCGAAGTAGTATAGAGCGTCACGCCGTTGGGCTGCTTGATGAACACATCATAATTGAATGTGTCCTTTATCATGCCGAATTTCCACATGTGGAACGCTATGTCCTTAGCCACGTAAGTCGCCGTACCATCGCTCCTTACCAGCACCTTCGTGCTCTCCTTCAGGCCCTTGAGGTCCTTCGGGACATCCTTCATCTTTTCAAGGTTTATAACTATGCATCCCTTGTAGTCCCCGGATTCGGGTTTCTCGATTGCGCCGTATGATGACAGTATGTCCAGGGCATTCTGCAGCAGGCCCGCGCGCACTATATCGCTCTCCCATATCATGACGTCCTGGTATATGCCGTA
>JAJYZH010000031.1 GCA_021800135.1 Microcaldota archaeon | reverse complement strand
GTCGAAGACGAGGGAGAACGGGAGTATCTTCCCTACTGCGACCTTGCCCTCTTCTACCATGGGGAAATCCTTTAACCTGTGTATGCCGAGTATAGCGACGTCAGGATAGTTTATCATTGGAACCGAGAGGAAGCCGCCGCCGAGGCTGCCTATGTTTGTTATCGTGAAGCTGCTGCCGCGCATTTCATCAAGCGTGATCGTGCCTGCCTTGACCTTCGCGCTCAGCGCCTCTATCTCCTTCGCGAGCTCCATTATACTCTTCTTGTCTGCGTCGTTTATCACTACAACCTTAAGGCCGTCAGGAGACTCTGCAGCAAGGCCTATGTTGTAGTGTTTCTTCACAAGTATCGCAAGATTGTCCCTATCGTAGCTTGCGTTGAAATGTGGATTCTCCTTCAGCGCCTCTATAGTTGCTTTTATTATGAATGGCAGGAAGGTAAGCTTGACCCCGAATTCGTCGCTCGCCCTCTTCTTCGCCTTCTCCACCATGTTGAACAGAGCAGTCGCATCGATGAGGTCCATGTGCGACGCCCTTGGAATAGTCCACGAGAGCTCCATGTTGCGCGCTATTGCCTTGCGCGTCTGTGTAAGCGGTACCCTTTCGATGCCTTCCTGCGCGGCCGGCTGCGGAGACTGCTGCACGGCAGGGACCTTTGCGGCTTTGCCTGGCGTGAAGCTGCGCACGTCGCCTTCAAGTATCCTGCCATGCGGGCCCGTGCCATGTACGAGCGAGAGGTCTACGCCGAGCTGCTCTGCGAGCCTCCTTACAGAAGGCGTTGTTATTATCTCATGCGCTGCGCCAGTTTGGACTTCTGCCTTTGGCGCAGATGGTTGCGCCGCTGTCTGCACTGCCTGCGCAGGCTGCACGGACTTTTGCGGTGACGGTTGTGCCTGCGGCGCGCTTTTCACTGCCGCGAGCTCTGATTCATCGCCTATATATGCTATATAATCCCCAAGCTTTACGTCGCTGTTTTCCTGCGCCACTATCTTGACCTTCCCGCTGATCGGCGCTGGCACGTTCACTATGGCCTTGTCCGTCTCGACTTGGACTATAGACTGGTCCTCCTTCACGCTGTCGCCGTCCTTTACAAGCCATTTATGTATGTGACCTTCAGTTATGCCTTCGCCGACATCAACGAATCGTATCTCCTTCATGCTACCACTTCATTCAGAGAGTATTCTGTCTATAGCTTTCGACACCTTTGCCTCGTTCGGTATGTAATACTGTTCATATCCCGGGAATGGATAGGGAAAGCTGTTCGATGCAACTCTCAGTATAGGAGCGTCAAGGTCATAGATTGCCTTCTCGGCTATCCTTGCAGCGATCTCTGCCCCCGGTCCAAAACTGAGCTCGGCCTCGTGCACTATAATTACCTTTCCTGTCTTCTTTGCAGATTCTATTATCGCGTCCTCATCCAGCGGGTTTATCGTCCTCAGGTCGAGTATTTCAGCGGATACCTGCTTCTTTTCTACCACGTTCTTCACTACGGGGACCATGGTCCCGTATGTTATGATAGTAAGGTCGCTGCCTTCGCTTACCCTTCCGGCCTTCCCTATTTCGACCTCGTACGGACCTTCAGGCACATCCTGCTTGAACAACCTGTAGAGCTTTGTGGGCTCAAGGAAGACTATAGGATCGTTCATATGCGCTGCCTTTATCAGCAGTCCCTTTGCGTCGTACGGATTTGATGGCTCGACGACTATTAGCCCGCCTATATGTGAATAGAATGCCTCCGGGCTCTCCGAATGGTGCTCCAAAGTCCTAACACCGCCGCTTACAGGGGTCCTCGCGATCATTGGCACAGGCAATGCGGACCTGGTCCTGCTCCTGTACCTGGCGGCGTGGTTCACGAACTGCGCAAAACTTTCGTACATGAACCCTGCGAACTGTATCTCAGGGATAGGATGCATTCCGGCAAGCGCCATGCCTATCGCCGTGCCTATTATTGCGGATTCTGCCAGCGGCGTGTCTATTACGCGTTCCTCCCCGAACTTGTCGAGCAGGCCGTCCGTCACCCTGAAGACTCCGCCATCCTTTCCTATGTCTTCCCCAAGCAGCACGACCTTATCGTTCTCCTTCATTACTGTTTCAAGGGCGTTATTTATCGCGCTAACCATATTCATCTGCATATACCCACCTATTCAGCCTCTCCGTTCCCGCTTTGCCAGTAGCTGTTCTCCTTCGATTCATTGTACTCCTTCGCGAGCATTTCGGGCATATAGCTGTAGACGTTCTCAAACATACTTGCGGGATCGGGCTTGAATTCTTCGGACTTCTTGACGGCGTCGTTTATCAACGCGGCCTGCTCGTCGCCCATTGCCTTCTCCTTGCCGTCATCCCACAAACCCTTTTGCTGCAGATGCTTCCTCAGCCTTTCTATAGGGTCCTTCTTTTTCCATTCATCAACTTCCTCATCTGGCCTGTACTTAGTAGGATCGTCAGCTGTGGTATGCATGCTCATCCTGTATGTAACGCACTCTATGAGCGTGGGTTTGGCAGAGGCAATCGCATCGTTCACGGCCTTATAGACCGCAACCACATCGTTTCCGTCGACCTGCATGCCTTCGATGCCCGCAGCTATAGCCTTTTGCGCAAGGGTCTGCGCTGCGGTCTGCTTCTTTCTAGGCACAGATATTGCCCATTGGTTATTTTCTATAATTATCACGAGCGGCAGCTTGAAAGTGCCCGCAAAGTTCATCGCTTCGTAGAAGTCACCTTCCGATGTCCCTCCGTCGCCGACATATGTGACTACTGCGTTTCCCGTTTTTCCGTATTTCTGCGCGTAAGCGATTCCGGCTGCGTGGGGAACCTGTGAGCCTACAGGGACTATTACGGGCATCCCGTTTACATTCTTGGGGATTGCACCGCCTTCCTCAAATCCGCGCCAATATAGGAAGTAGAGTTCAAGCGGCAGACCACGGACAAGGTATACGCCGTGCTGCCTGAAGTTCGGCACGAAGATGTCGTTGGCACGCATCGCCATCGCGCTGCCTACCTGCGTTGCCTCCTCGCCGATTAGAGGGGCATACGTGACGGCGCGGCCCTGCCTCTGCAGGCTCAGCGTCTTGGCGTCCAACGCCCTGGCAAAGCTCATGTACTTGTACATCTGGACTAGTTTTGGATCGTCTAAATCTGCAGGAAACAGCGGCTGGTCTATGTTTCCGTTTTCATCCAGGATTTGCATGTATTTTATCTTGAATTCGAACGCGTCACTCAACAAGCAAACACCAATCAGATTACGACGGGCAATTTAATAAAGGTTTATGTGTTAGAATGGCCAGCTTGATAAATCGGGGCAACCCGCGACGTTACCGGCCGCACTTGCATATATGATTATGGGCCTCATGCACGCGTTTGACTTATCGCGCACCCCTAATTCAGGCAACTCAGGTAACCTTCTGCAGCAGCGATGCTATTGCCGTGTGGGGGAATCCGCTTTGTATGTCCGTGTAGTTCATTATTATGTAGCCATGGTATACCGAACCCGGGCTGGCGGTGTAGTTAGAATTGCCGGCCCAGCACCAGAGGCTGAAGGTATAGTTCGAGCCGATCGGTATGTAGATCGCCGAGGCGTATGTTTTCATCTCTGAGGTGGTCGCGTTGGTGTTGCATCCGATTGCAGTGACGTTTATAGGGGCAGAAAGGGCCTGCTCTATGTTTACACTCAGCTGCCCGTTGGGCGAGAGGTACGAGTTTATGCAGCTGAACTGGGCAGGGAATATGCACTGGCTGTTCACGAATGTTGCAGGATTGAAGAGCCCCATCATGTATAGCGCGCTGAGCACTACGGATATTATCAGTATCGCCCAGCCATACGTCATAAGGTACTCCATAGCCGATTGAGCCTTATGTGTGGGTCGTCTGCTTTCCTTGGGCATTACATCAGCATTACTTGTGAGCAAAGAGTATTAAAAGTATCCGAAACTGCCTATTTACCCGGCTGTAGAAAACCTTTTAAATCTGCGCCTTTACTAATAGAAGCATACGGAGAGTAGTGAAAGCTAGTTCTACGTATAGGAAAGATATGAATGGAATTCGAAGGAGAAGACGAAGAAAGGAATGAAAGGAGAGGAAGACGTGAAGGAAGGGACGACATGAGAGTGAAGTCCGCCTATTTCTTGCCAAAGCCCGTAAAACCGGGAGACGAGATTGAAGTCACCATCGACGCTGTTGCCTCGAAAGGGGATGGTATAGCGAAGAAGGATGGCTTTGTCATCTTCGTGAAGGGAACGAAGCAGGGAGATAAGGTAAAGGTAAGGATAACTGACGTCAAGGCCAGATTCGCAATAGGCGAAGTCGTAGCGTAAAGACGCAGTATTTTATTTCTTTTATTTTTCTAATTTTAATTTGTTTTCCTGTGTCTCTGTTTTTATATTTTTGCTGAGGATACTTAAGCACGAGGTGGCGGTGTTTGCGTGTTAGACATTAATGCTTTGAATGGGGAGATTGCCGAAAAATGGAACACCTACTGGAAAGAGCACAAGACGATGCTGTTCGACGAGAAGGATGCACGCAAGCCGGTATTTGCCATAGATACGCCTCCCCCATTCGTTACCGGAGAGCTGCACATGGGGCAGGCTTTCTGGGTGTGCTATATAGACTCAGTTGCAAGGTACAAGAGGCTTGCCGGATACAACATAAAGTACCCCCAGGGTTGGGACTCGCAGGGCTTCCCGATAGAGATAGCGGTAGAGAAAAAGTTCGGAAAAGGCATGGGAAGGAAGGAGTTCTACAACAAGTGCAGGGAGGTAGCCCTCAGCAACATAGAGAATATGAGGAGCACGATGAGGAAGCTCGGCGCAAGCTTCGATGAAAGATACGAGTACAGGACGCTTGACGAGTCATACAGGGCAAAGGTCCAGCTTTCCCTGATAGAGATGTTTGAAAAAGGATTTGTATACAGGGCTATGCACCCCGTAGAGTGGTGCCCGCACTGCGATACGGCAATCGCTAGGGAGGAGACGGTCGAGGTTGAAGGCGAGGACTCTTTCAACTACATAGAATTTGGAGTCAAAGGCAGCAGGAAGAAGCTTACAATAGCCACTACAAGGCCTGAGATGCTGCATGCATGCGTGGCAGTGGCCGTAAACCCCGAGGACGACAGGTACAAAAGCCTTATAGGTAAGGAAGCGGCAGTGCCGCTCTTCGGCAGGAACGTCAAGGTAATAGGTGACGAGACGATAGACAAGGAGCTTGGAACAGGAGCCGAGATGATCTGCACTTTCGGGGACAAGAATGACGTCGTATTATATTACAAGCACAAACTGGAGCTGATTGACGCGATAGACGGCAGGGGCAGGCTCAATAACGCAGGTGATTTCACAGGCCTCGGCGCGGCAGAGGCAAGAGGGAAGATCCTCGAGGCGCTTAAGAACGCAGGCAAACTGGCGAAGCAGGAGAAGATAAACCACGCGTACAAGGTGCATGACAGGTGCAAGACAAGGATAGAGCTGAGGTCTGTGTCGCAGTGGTTTCTCAAGACCAAGGAATACGCCGAAATGATAAGGGAGAGCGGCCATGGCATAAAATGGTATCCCGAGGCCCAGATGCAGAAGCTTGATGACTGGATCGATTATATAGAATGGGACTGGAACTTCTCAAGGAACAGGATATTCGGGACTCCAATACCGTTCTGGTACTGCAAGGATTGCGGGAATATAATAGCCCCTGGCAGGGACGAGCTGCCGGTGAATCCGGCCCTTGAAAAATCAAAGGCAGGTAGATGCCCGAAGTGCGGAGGTGAGATAGTTGGAGAGACAGATACGTGCGATGTATGGGTCGATTCTTCCATAACCCCCCTTGTAGTTTCCGGCTGGCCTGACAAAGGTTATGAAAAGATGTTCCCCCCGTCCGTAAGGATACAGGGCAGCGACATAATAAGAACGTGGCTGTTCTACACTACATACAGGATGTGGGCGCTTGCAGGAAACAAACCGTTCGAAAGTGTGATACTGCACGGCATGATACTTGGCACCGACGGCAAGGAGATGCACAAGAGCGAGGGAAACGGTGTCGGGGTTGAAGAGCTGATGCGCAAGTATCCTGTCGACGCCATAAGGCTCTGGGTGGCCATAGGCGGCGGGATAGGCAAGGACAGGCCGTTCTCCTACAAGGATATGGATTACGCGGCCGGTTTCCTAAACAAGCTTTACAACACCGCGATGTTCGTTAAGGGGGCGACCGAGAGGGTGGAGACCCCGGATGAGGAGCCCAAAAATCACATGGGGCTGTTCGACATATGGATACTCAACAGGCTGAATGGAACCGTGAAGGAGGTAGTTGATGCGTACGACAATTACAACCTTAACGACGCAATGAACAAACTGCTTTCGTTCTACTGGCACGAA
>JAJYZH010000030.1 GCA_021800135.1 Microcaldota archaeon | reverse complement strand
ATCGCCATAAACACTAAATTGTCCGAAGTAGCTATTTTTGAACCTCTTCAGGAATCCCCTAAGCCTGTTATACATCCAGTCATGCGTTACAAAGAAAAACGGCAGCAGCAGGACCATATCAGCTATCAATATATATACAACGAACCTCTGGAACATCAAGCCAAATATAAGCGCGAATACTGCGAAACCTATGAAGTCGGTGAATATGTCCATCGTGACAGCAGGAACTACGCTAGCGGTCTCCTTGCCCGCTATCTTGCTGATCGTGTAGGCTGATACAACCCTGCCTATCTTTCCTGGAGTTATATTCATAGAGTAAAGCGATAGATAGACTATCATATTCTTCCTGAACGGGACGATTATGCCAAGTTTCTTCAAGTAGTAATCCCACTTTATGAACCTTATCATGTACCCTGCAAACACAAGCACAAACGCAACCGCATATATATACAGCTTTGCCGTTGCCATAACATCGGCTACCCTGTATATGCCGCCAAAAATAGCTATCGCTATAAACACGATAACGCTGAACCCCATTCCGAGTATTATGAAGTATTTCACCCGCCTTACTAACTTGAGATACTCCTCTTTGCTCATCTTTTTATTGCCAGAAGGGGCTGCCCATTGACTTCCTGCCATTTTATCAATCGACTGGTCTACCTTATTCTTCAACACAAAATTAAATATACTATCGGCTTGCGCTATAAAGTGCCCTTTCATAAGCTGTAGCTATCTTATCCCAATCATGTTCTTTCTCCATAAGCCTCCTGCCTTTGGCCGCCTTGCGCGCGGCTTCCTTTTTGCTGGAAAGCAGCCTCTCTATCCCGTTCTGTATACTGTCTTGATCCTTCGGCAGGCTGTATACCCCGCAATCCTTCATCATCTCAGGTATGCCTCCCACCTTTGAAGCCACAGTCGGCACTTCGCTCGCAAGCGCCTCGAGAAGTGCCATGGATGCGGGCTCGTAAAGCGATGGAAGCGCAAAAACATCTGCCGAGTTATAGTAGAAAGGCAGCATCCTTTCATCTATCCCCTTCAGCATATCGACCCTGCTTTCTATGCCCAATCGCTTCGCCTCGTTCTTAAGCCTGCGCCCTAACGGGCCATCTCCTATTATCACAAGCCTTGCCTTTCTGTGCTGCTTCATTATACCTGAAAAGGCGCGCATAAGGTATATTTGGCCCTTCTGACTGGTAAGCCTCGCCACGTTCAATAATATCTCTTCACCGCCAAGCGCACTTCTTATCTTATTTACACGCTCATCATCCGCCCTCTTCCTGAACCTCTCCATATCTACTCCGTTGAATATGACCTCTGACTTGTGTCTTAACTTCAAAGGTACTGTAACCTCAATTACGCTCTTTGTTATACCAACTAACCTATCTGCCCTCCTCATTATTTCCCTTCCCCATAGCACATCATAGGCCAGACCACCAAAATCGGTAAACGGATCTATACCAACAGGCAATGAATTGTGCAATGTCAGCAGTAATCCGGAACCCGCATCCTTTATGGCGTTCAGCGTCCTATAGTAGTAAAGATATCTGTTGTTGATGTGGTAGACGTCCGCCCCTACGTTTTCTACAGCCCTATTCATTCCCTCCATAACAGGAAACGGCAGAGGCAGTCCCGGTATATCAAAGTACTTTGATTTTAGCCTTATGACTCTTATCCCAAATTCCTCAGTATCTCTAGTGAAGCTGCCGAATCCCGCAGAGATTACTGTTACATTATGCCTTTTGGCCAGTCTTTTATATATCTCAAGCAGCACCTTCTCGGTTCCTCCATTGTACGGATAGAAGAATGGGTTCAAAACACAAATGTCCATAGTAGTCATCAGACCGTTTCATTACCGTTTCACTCATAGGTGAAATCGTTTCTGCAAAATAGATATATATGGTTTCTGCACTTTCAAAAAAGGTCAAATGCGCAAGAAGATAGGCAAAGGCAAAAATAAAAATATAATTGTATTGCTTCTTGACACCGTGAGGGCCTCGGATGTATACGGTAACGTATCCCTCCCCACCATGCAAGGTCTGTCAAGGCATGCGACCGCGTACACTAAGGCGGTTTCTCCCGGAACATGGACAGCGCCGTCCCACGCCTCACTATTCATGGACAAAAGGGTATCGAGCATAAGGAACGTGTCGCAAAACTTCTTCAAGCAAGGCACAAAGATAGAGCCATGGTTTGTAAAGACCAAGTTCCTCAATGGAAACGAGGACACGCTCGCGTCAAAACTTTCGCGATACGGCTATTACTCCGCGCTCTTCTCGAACAACCCCTTCCTCACAAGCTTCACCAACCTTGCTCTCGGTTTTGACAAGGTCTATGACATATGGCTTCAATCCAATGCAAAATACAACAGCAAACTGGCCGACAGGGTATCGTTCGTCCTGAAGGGAGGGGTAGAGACACGCGAGCACATTTTTGCAGTAAGCAACGCAATAAGCAGGATGATACCCCGTCCTTTCTTCGATAAGGCCTATCTAAGCCTTAGAAAGAGACTTGACCAAAGCGTAGCCAAGGCAGACGGTACGTACAAGCTTGACAGGGGGGTAAAGGACACTTACTACTCACTGAAGAAATACCTGGAACAGGGCCACGACTATATGCCTAATTTCATATTTATAAACTACATAGAGGCGCACGAGAACTATCCTCTTGAAAGTGATAGGATAATACAGGATAAATGGCTCTACATGAGCGGCATAGAAGAACTCGACGAGTACATAAGCAGCAAGTTGCATGCCGCCTACCTCCAAAGGATAAGGTATCTGGATAAGGGAATCGGGAATACGCTTGCCCTTATGAGGGAGCATGGGCTTTTGGACGATGCCGCGGTGGTGATCACCTCGGACCACGGGCAGCTCTTCGGAGAGCACGGGCAGCTTTATCATTCGATGTTCCCCTACAGGGAGGAGGTAGAGGTACCCATGATAGGCGCAAACTTCAAGAACGGAAAACTTTTGAGGGCCGATGACAATGTTGAAAGCCCAACAAGCCTGCTTTCACTGCACGAGTCTATCCTCAACCTGGCATCGGGGAAGGAAGAGCGGCTAAACGGGAACATGAGAAGCCAGAAATACGTGGTAAGCGAACATACTGGAATAAGCGAAGGCTGGGACCACACATTACTTACTATGCTGAAAGGCCGTTCCAAGAGTGCATACATGATATACAAAGCTAAGAAGAAGTACAATATACGCGCAACAACAGTGTACAGCGGCAGATTCAAGCTTATGCACTATTTCGGCAGGTGCGCAGACGAGCTCTACGACATAGAAGAGGATCCAACAGAATCAGAAAACATACTGCATGAAAGGAGAAGCATGGCGGTATCCATGCTTCATGGATCCGGCGTAGCCTAATTAGCCCTGTTTAAATCACTGAAAAGTTCATCGTAGAAATCGTTTATGCTCGAGAGTGAGAACTCTTTGAGCCTGTCCCTGTTTGATATGTAACTGGACGGGTTATCGCTTCTGAGTATCTCAACGACCTTTCCCGGTATATCCTCCTCATCCTCTACCACGCACATTCCAGCAACCTCGCTAGGTATAGTGGTATAGCTTGGCAATACGACCGGTGTTCCTAGAGCAAGGCTCTCCAAGGTTATAATGCTGAGCCCTTCCCTCTCGCTCATGTGCACAAGCACGTATGAGCCTTTTACTATCTTATACAATTCCTTCCTGTCTAGGTCCTTAAGCATCTCTACGCTTTTATCAAGGCCTAATCTATGCCTTAGCGCCTTGAGCGGCTTCTCTTCAGGCCCTTTTCCTATTATTACTCCTTTTACTTCCGGTATCTTCATCTTTACCTCCCTGAATATGTGCAGCCACTTGTCTACCCTCTTCTCCTTTATGAGCCTGGCGACTATCGCTATCCTCCTCTCCCTCTTTACGGCTTTGGTTCTGCTTATGCTCTTCTCATCTATTGCAGGGGAAAATACCCTTATCCTGCGGGTATCTATGCCGTACCTGCCTATCTTATCCTCAAGTGCAGGGTTTGATATGTATGCATCTGCCCCCTTTATCGCATACTCCTGATACGCATATCCTATGCTGCCCTTTCTCTTCCCAAGATAATCCTGCCAATAAGCTTTATCCCACACTTCAGCTACTTCCATAAGCAGCTTGCATCCAGTCAGCCTACAGTACAGCTTTACAACAGGGAGGTGCATGATTGGAAACATATGTGCTTCTATAATGTCGAACCTGTACCTGAATATCCTAAGCATGCCAATGGCGAAAAGCAACGCCTCCCTTATGCTCCTTCTCCTCTTCTTATAAAGCTTGGAGTATTTCCATCCCGGAAACGCGTGGTAAATTATCCCATCATGCTTAAAGCTGCCTTTCATTGAGTCCCATCTTATGCAGAAGAAATGGACCTCATGCTTCTTCGCAAGCTCCTTAGCCTCAAGATACTGCATCGCCTCCATCCCTCCTCTGATCCAGGGATAAGCCACATCTGCGACGAATGCAATCTTCATAATACCGCGATATGATAGCAGAAACAAGAAATATAAATATGGTTGTGCCAATTACTATCTAAGCGGCAACTCAAATCAAACTGTAAAAAAAGCATCCAAAAAAGCAATAGTTGTGGGTTATCATGAATTTAGATAGGCAAGAAAACAACGATCCCGAAATTACGAGCAACAGGCAGCCGCGTTTTTCCACGGCTTACATGGACCTTTCTACCGACCCGAGGACCGACCTCTACAGATATGCTTCGGGAAAATGGCTCGACAGCAACCCAATACCTTCAGACAAAGCAGAATGGGGGTCGTTCTACGAACTGTTCGAATGGAATAGGGTAGTGCTGCGCGGCATAGCAGCGGAATGCGCTTCGGATACCAATGCACAGAAAGACCCATACAAAAGGCTGGTGGGCGACTTCTACAAATCAGCAATGGATGAAAAAACGATCAACGAAATCCGTTTCGCTCCGATAGAAGACCTATGGGGCCTTATATCACATGCAGAGTCCATCCAATATCTTGTGAAGCTCATACCAAGGCTCCACAAAGAAGGTATTCCGGTATTCTTCGATGTGGGTTCAAGCGTAGACGAAAAGAACAGCTCCATATATGCGCTCTATCTCGAGCAGGGCGGCTTGTCACTTCCGGACCGGGACTATTACATACAGGAGTCATTTGCTGAAATGCGCAAAGAATTCCGCGCACACATGGAAAGGATGTTCATTCTCAAGGGGATACCACAGGACAAAGCAAAAGAGTGGGCGGCTTCAGTATTCGAATTGGAGACCAGCATTGCGAATGCAAGCAGGAGCGCCGCAGATCTGCGCGATGTGGAGAAAAACTATAACAGGATAGAAATTGGCACGTTAGCGAAAAGATTCACCTCTATGGGTCTAAACGATTACTTGGACGAGATTGGAGTTAGGGGGGTAGAGTATGCCGTGATAAGACAGCCTGAGGTTTTCGACTACTTGGAAAAGTTGTTCAAGGAGACCGACGTGGAGAAGATGCGCGCCTACCTCTATTGGCATGTTCTGCTGGGATATGCCGGATCGATGCACGACGAGGTATTCAACGAGGTCTTCGATTTCTTCGGAAGGAAACTCACAGGACAGCAGGGGCCAGAGCCTAGATGGAAGAGGGCTCTCCGCAGTATCGACAGCCACATAGGCGAAGCTCTCGGCAAGCTCTATGTAGAGAGGCAGTTCGGAGAGGCTGCACACGCCAAGTCGCTAGAACTGGTGCACGACCTCATTGATGCATTCAGGGAAAAGCTTGAAGCGTCGGACTGGATGTCAAATGAAACGCGCGCAATGGCGGTTGGAAAGCTTGACGCCATGAATATAAAGATAGGTTATCCGGACAAGTTCCGTGATTATTCCGGCTTAGAGGTAAGTCCAAGTGACTATGTTGGCAACATACGTCGCTCAAACGAATTTGAACTGAGGAGGCAGGCCACGAGGGTAGGAAAACCAGTTGACAGGACTGAATGGAACATGACTCCTCCCACCGTAAATGCCTATTACGCCCCTGAAATGAACGAGATAGTGTTTCCCGCAGGTATACTCCAACCACCTTTTTTCGACGCAGGAATTGATGCGACGGTAAACTATGGAGCCATAGGCACTGTCATAGGCCACGAGATAACCCACGGTTTTGATGATCAGGGCAGGCACTACGATTCCAAAGGCAACATGATTGACTGGTGGACTGAAGACGACGTGAAAAAGTTTAACGAAAAAGCCGAAGCCGTAGTTAAGCTCTACGGATCTCAAGAAGTCCTTCCGAGTACCTTCATAAACGGCAAGCTCACGCTTGGCGAGAACATAGCAGACCTGGGAGGCGTTGGCATAGCTTACGCTGCGCTGCAAAAGCTATATTCAAGGAGGCCGGAAGAGAGGAAGACCATAGACGGCCTGACTCCGGACCAGCGCTTCTTTATAGCCTACGCCCAGATCTGGAAGACCAACATAAGGGAAGAGGCACTTAGGATGCGACTGACTGTAGACCCACATTCCCCGGAGAAATACAGGGTAAACATACCGTCCATAAACCAGCCGGCTTTCGACAAGGCCTTTCCACCAGCAACTCCCCAGATGAAATCAGGGAGCGTGGAACGCACAGGCGTCTGGTGAGTACAGCTTCTTTAGGTTCGGCTCCCAGGCCCTTCGACTGCTTTTAACCGCTACAGGATTTATGTACATTCTTCCTCGCAGAGGAAAAGAAGGAGGCTATCGCAGCTATTCCTGGATACTTGGGATTGCTGGGATTT
>JAJYZH010000029.1 GCA_021800135.1 Microcaldota archaeon | reverse complement strand
GCACTTCTCGCTGCAGATACGAGCCTGCTTCCGTCTTCAAGAGAAAGTACTTCCATTGCGACACCTTGCAGAACCTTATTTTATTGAATCTGCATGAAATAAATATATAGATATGCAGCTCTAAATTTCATGCAGGCCAGGATGGCAGATCAGCTATGCGGCCGCCTGCAGAGCGGCATAGAGGGGTTCGACTCCTTTCGGCGAAAATCCCCTTCCTGGCTTACACTTATACATCCACAACCACATCTATGGTGTATATTTTGCCTCTGCGGTTTACGGAAAGGTTGTATTTTGATATGCCTTTTACATCAAATTTGGCGTATTCCGGCCGTGCGGGCTTGCCTAAAAGCTCTACTGAAACCGAAGGCCTTTTTCCAGATTCGCTGATTTTTACTTTGGCGCCGTAAAACAGCAGCCCGTTTGCATCTCCGATGGACAACGCCCGTTGAAGAGATTTCCAGACCATGTCCTCCATGCTGTCCGCCGAAAGCATTATTTTTACTGTCCGTTGCCTTCCTGCAGATTTTGAGAGTTTATTTAAATACGCAAGCGTGTCAAAAAGCGCAATGAATGAGTTTTCCAGTGCCTGGTCTATGCTGATTCCGTAAGCCTTGAACTCCACATCTGCCGTATGATTCACGTACCTGAATTTTCTAACCATAAGAACACCGGTGTACGACGTAATCTCCGCACCTAATAAGAGTGAAAGAAGGGTTATTAATCTTAATGATTGAAGCATATATGTCCGATGAGGAAAAGAGTAACTACTGAAAAGTGATGAAGCCCATTTCGACCGAGGGCAAAATTAAACCAATCGATCAGAGGGTAAAATGAAGGAAAAGACGTTAGGCATAATCGTAGTCCTGATTGCCTTTTTAATCGGAAGCTACAGCGTACTGTCCAGAACAGGGCTTGTCATACAGGATACAGACCCCACGACCTACGTGGTCGTTGTGCTGTTGATGGTATTCGTAATGCTGTTCTTCTCAGTAAAGGAAGAGCTTTCTATAAGCAGGGATAAGAGAGGCATCGTATACGGATCGCTAATGCTATTGGCGTACATACTTATTGTATCCTACCTTAGGCTTTGGCTGTCATTTATTTACTACTCGTACAGAATAGACGCTTTGCTGCTCCCGATCCTGCTTTCCGGGATAATAATCTCTGTTTTTGGGCTCGGCGGAATAAGGAAATTGTGGAAACAGGTCGTTTATGCGCTGTTCGCATCGCCCCTGTTGCTGATTCCGATCATAGATGCTAACACAAAGTTCGTCAATTCTGTGGCTTACATAACGTATACGTTGATGAATCTGGTAAAGGAGCCTGTGATCAGAAACGGCATAATCATAACCGCGCCATCAACTTACAGCATATCCATAGCGTCAACATGCGCGGACCTCGGGGCATTCATAGCGATATTGATGTTCCTTATACCGATCGCGTATTTCTACAATGGCAGGTTGAGGAACAAGGCATACTGGATAGTATCCGGGGTTGCGCTATTTTTTGTGTTCAACATAGCGCGCATGTTCACTATATCTACAGTGTGGGTTTACTATGGCATAAACAGTGCGATATCCTTATTCCATGCTTTTGCCGGCCAGATCCTGTTTTACATAGCGATAATAGCGATGTTGCTTATAGCAGGAAAGATGGGGCTGCACCTGCCCAAAGGGAATAAACCTGCCACAACCAGGAAGCGCGTAAATGCGCAGGACAGGCATATGTTTTATGCAGCGGCATTCGCATTGCTTATAGGCGTTATCGGACTGGTATTCACTTTGCCTTACCAGAGTGCTTCCTACCACCCATTCACTTCATTTAACACTACCGTTTCGAGCAATACAACCGCGCTTTACAGGATAGTTCTAACTCCGCTGGAGAGCGCCGGCATGAATATGAGCATACTTGGATCAAATAACCGCACCGCGATACTGGCAATGAGCAATGCGACATACAGCAAAACCAATCCGCTCTACGTTGTTGCCACGGTTGAAAACGGGTCCTCCTATGCGACACTTTCAAATTACAGCCGCGCTTTGTACGGGTCCTCGGTGATTATCAATAATGGCGATACGATAAACAGCGCGCTTGTCTATAGCAATGGCCACATGTTCTATGTAAATTATTTTACATTTCCGTATTACAGCCTTGGCAATGGCTACGTGATAGACTATGAACTGTTCTATTATGACAATTCAAGCGGATACTACACACAGTACAGCGGGCCTTCATGCAGGGTTAATGCAGGTATTGTCAACCGTATAGAATCCGCGATCTATAATCTGGTCAAGTTTCAGGCATTTAGCAACAATGCGCTATGCACAAGCCTAAGGGTAGTCCGGGGTTAGGTGTTGCGGTGAGATTTGAATTCAGTGGTGGGTTTCTCATATACAGGAACAGCCGTGCCGGCCCCACGTTCCTGTTTCTGAAGCGCAAGGATGGCTTCCTGGATATACCGAAAGGGCACATAGAGGAGGGGGAAGACGCGAGGGAAGCCGCAATTAGGGAGACCTATGAGGAAGCTTCTCTAAAGGGCGAAAGCATAGACCAGTTTTACAGGTATGACTACTGGGTCTGGTTTCAGCGTGATGGGGAGAAGATAAAGAAAAGGATTTCCGTATTTTTAGCCGGGGTGAAGCAGGATGCAAAGGTGAAGGTTTCGTATGAACATGTTGGTTACCTCTGGTTGGGTTATGAGGATGCAATGAAGGCGAAGCTCTTCGACCAGGAAAAGCTTGCTACGAAGAGCGCGTACGACTACCTTTCAAAGAAGGGCATGGTAGAAGGGATTAACGAAGAGTATAGGAAGCTACCTGAAAGGTACAAAAGTTGGGATCTGAGCAGAAGGTTTGTACCGGGGGAAGGCCCGGTAAACGCTGCTATAATGGTGGTAGGGCAGGCGCCTGGCGCAACCGAGGACCAAAAAGGCAGGCCGTTCGTAGGCAGAAGCGGCGAGCTACTCAATCACCTCCTTAGGCTTGCCGGAACGAGGAGGGAAGACGTGTATATAACGAGCGTAGTGCAGTTCTTCCCGCCGAAGAACAGGATTCCAGATAGGAGAGAGGTAGAGGCGTGCAGGGGCTTCCTCATCAGGCAGATCAATGCGATAAGTCCAAAATTAATAGTCACGCTCGGGAACTTGCCGGCATCGGTCCTGCTTGGCAGCAGCAGGATAATGAAGTCGCATGGCACGATAACGAAAAAAGCAGGGATGGCTTATTTCACTACACTGCATCCGGCTGCGGCAGTGCGGATAAGGAGCAATCTGCCGATCATAGAAGGGGATTTCAGGAAGCTAAAGGGTATAATAAAAAGGATAGGGGTCACTTGACTTTCCCACTGCCCCTCTTTTCCATAGGGAATAGTATTACCTCTTTTATTGAGGTTTTGTTTGTGAGGAGCATCACAAACCTGTCTATGCCAAGGCCTAGCCCCCCAGTCGGTGGCATGCCGTACTCCATTGCTTCTACGAAATCCGTGTCCATAGGCTCAGCTTCCTTGTCTCCCAGTTTGGCTTTCTCAGCCTCTTCCTCAAAATTCTTCCTTTGTATTATTGGGTTGTTCAGTTCCGAATAAGCGTTCGTAAGCTCCATCCTGCCTGCGTACATCTCAAACCTTTCGACCACCTCCGGATTGCCCCGCTTCGGCCGTGTCAGCGGCGAGGTCTCCCTTGGGAAGTCTATCACGAATGTTGGCTGGACCAGGTGGGGTTGCACAAGAATGCTGAAAAGCCTGTCGTAAGCGTGCGCCCTGTGCCTTTTGCCCTTCTCCAGCTTCGCCCCGAACTTCTCTGCAGTTGCAAAAAGCTCTTCGTCGCTCAGAGAGAGTATGTTCTTCCCCACTTTCTCGTTTATGCTGTCCACATACTTGATCCTTTTGAACGGCTTTGAGAATTTTATAGTCTCGCTTCCGTAGGTGAGTTCCTCCTTCCCTATTAGCTTCTTTATTACATACAGCATCAGGTCTTCAGACAACGCCATCATATCCTCATAGTCGGCATAGGCCTGATACCATTCTATCATTGTGAACTCCGGGCTGTGCTCGCTGTCAAGATCCTCGTTCCTGAAGTCCCTGCATATCTCGTAGACCCTATCGAACCCCCCTATTATGAGCCTTTTAAGGTAGAGCTCATCAGCTATCCTTAGATAGTCATCCTCGTTCAGCGTGTTGACGAATGTCTTGAAAGGCTCTGCATCCCCTCCCCCATAGACAGGCTGTATTACAGGCGTCTCAAACTCCATGAACCCTTTGCCGTCCAGGAATTCCCTTATCAGCTTTATTGCCTTGCTGCGCGCTATGAATACCTTTCTTGTCTCCTCGTTCAGCATCAGGTCGAGGTGCCTCTTCCTGTATCTTAGTTCAGTATCCTTTAACCCGTACCATTCTGTAGGCATGGGCAGTATTGCCTTGGCAAGCATGTGGAACCCTTCCACGTTTACGCTTATTTCTCCTGGCTTGGTCTTGAACACCTTGCCCTTTACACCTATTATGTCGCCCTTGTTGAGCGCCTTTATTGCGTCGAATGAGCTGCCACTCTGCGCGTAGTCGAAGTAGCCCTGTATCTTGCCGCTGGAATCAAGTATGTCAGTGAACACGAGTTTCCCCGATTTCCTTATTGACATGACCCTCCCTGCCACGGATACATCTTTGCCTTCGTAACTGCCATAATTCTCTTTTATCTCTGCCGCCTTCGCATCGACTTTGTACGAGTATGGCAGTGATGAGATGAATTTCGATATTTCCTCCTCGTTTTCTATCGCCATGAATATCATCGTGATGTCAGGATGCGCCCGCCTGAAGGGCTACTTTAGTATGACTAAACAAACTATTTATTTGTTTCCAGCAGAAAAAAAGGCACCTCCCTGGCAGTTTTTTGAGAGGGACCTGCCGTATGGCAGGTCCGCTCTATTGTGGAGGTGATACAATTAGTATATTGGTCGCCTTGCCAGCATCATATTTGTAATACACTTTCTTTCCCAGTTGATATCTCTCCAGCAACCCGCCCTTATAGAGCTTATTGAGCCGCGCCGAAGCGGCGTTCTTGCCCCTATAGTTCATTTTATTCCTTATATCTTCGGCGCAAGCCATGCTGTTTGGTGAAAGCTGCACGGCTTCTATTATTTTCGTGTCAGCTTCGGAGAGAGGAGTTTCTTTTATTGTCTTGGTCTCAACAGGGCCCTCTACTGCGGCGGGCTCGCTGATAGGGGCGTTAAGCTCTACCTCTATCTTGTTAAGCCCCTCTGCTATGCCTTTCAGCAGCAGCGTGGTTTTCCTGTTCTCATCTATCATGTACTTTAGCAAGGCGAAGAGGTCAGAGTTTGTCTTCTCGTTCCTCTCGTTCTGATGAATTAGATCTCTTGACTTTATAGTGTTGTCAGTTATCTCTTTGAGGTGCTTCTTAATCTGTATAAGCTCATTATCTATCTCATTCTTTGCCCGCATTACCACACGCCCCAATGAATATGTCACGACACATGAATGGATGTGTCATGATTAAATCACGATAAGATAGTGATAAGATAGATATTTAAAGCTTTTCAAATTCTCATAAAATAAGCAGATTAGTGGAATTATGGTATTTTGTAGTTGTCTCTAGCAGGTAGGAAAGATTATGAGGCAACACATAAATAACTTATTCGTTGAAGGATAGGTTACTTGCACAAGCATGGAATGAGGTCAATGCAACAGGTTTACATACCGAAAGAGAGGGTCGACGAACTGAAGAAACGGAAGGAGTTCGTGGAGAGAGTTGAAAAGGAATGCTCCTGCAGTGTAAAGTTTGGCGTAGGCAACTACCTGGATCTGGTCGGCGACGCGTATGGAGAGTACACCGCGAAGAATATACTGTTCGCTTTTGGCAGGGGATTCGATGAGAGGACGGCGTTAAGGCTGCTTGAGGACAAGTATTATCTCAGCACCATAGATCTAATGCAGATATTCAAAAATAAGAATAGGATGCACGAGATAAAGGCGAGGATAATCGGAGTGAATGGAAAGACAAAGAGGTATATAGAAACGGTGAGTTCAGCGCATCTCAGTATATACGGTGGTACCGTATGCATAATAGGCGACATGAAAGCGGTACACGAGGCTGAGGCTGCAATAAAGACTTTAATCAACGGTGGCTCGCACAGGAAGGCCTATGAGAGACTGGAGGCGCAGCATAGAAGCGACAAATCTTTATAGGCTAACTGCACATTATTGTAATTGACATTGCCGAAAATTGATAGAGGCAATCAGGTATCCAAGGCGACTGATGGAAATGGAGACTTTGGCAGCTGACGAGATATTCAAAGAGTTCAGGGAGCATTCTATTGCTGAATTCTTCAAGAAGAACAGGCAGATGCTCGGCTATTCGAGCCCTGTCCGTGCGCTTGTAACAGTAGTCCACGAATATGTAACAAACTCTGCTGACGCTTGCGAAGAGGCGGGTATACTGCCAAGCGTTGAGGTAAGGATAGGGAAGGTATCGGACAGTAGGTACTCGGTAGGCATAACAGATAATGGCCCTGGCATACCGAAGGGTTTTGTAGGCAAATCCTTGGCCGTCATACTTGCCGGGACGAAGTTCCACAGGTATATGCAGCAGAGAGGGCAGCAGGGAATAGGAGCTGCGGGGTGCACCTTATTCTCGCAACTTACTACAGGGAAACCGATAAAGGTTAGCTCGTATACCGGGAAGGGGAAGGCTTACTCCTGCGAAGTGGCGATAGAAACCACAAACAACAAGCCAATAGTAAAAGGTATTGTAGAATACGACCCTGTG
>JAJYZH010000028.1 GCA_021800135.1 Microcaldota archaeon | reverse complement strand
GCACCTGCAGTTCATGAGGTACGGCGTCGGCACGGCAAGAAGGGGCTGGCTGCAGAAGGACAGGGTACTGAACGCACTTCCGTTGGACAAGCTCCTCAAAGCGTTGAAAAAGTAGGAGACACGAAATCGGATCTGACACCAAGGGCCAAGATAACTGTTCATGGGGAACAGAGGGATACACACTATGTGGCCTTGCCTGGTCCGTGGTGAGGATGTAGGTACAAAGACATTATTAATTCCCTCATGATTTAGCTCCACCAAGAACAGAAAAAGCTATTTAAAGTTTGCTATTTAATATCGGAACGTAGATGATTGAACAAATGGTGAAAAATATGTTCGGACCTGAAAAACCTGAAAACGATAACAATGGCGGCGGAGGGGGAGGAGGCTAGATTTTAATCTTATTCTGCAAAGTAGTTTATAACCTCTTTTGGAGGCTCTACTTTATATACCTCTACAAGTCTTTTCATCTGATTTGAGTGCTTGTTATCTACTCTTCTATAACACAGTTCTCCTAGGATTATTTGTGTTACAATTGAAGAATCAATCCCAATTCCCCCGATCTGTGTATTTAACCATTCTAATTCGGCTTCGAGTTCTCCCTCTCTGAGTATGGGGGCTATAAACACATTACCAAAAGGTGCTAGTATCTCCCCCATAAGGGCAAACCTATTTGCCAACGCTTCATAGTCCTTGATTACATAACGTAAAAATTTCTCTCTGTCCTTCAAGAATATACCTTCGTTTACTACTTTTGTCACTATCATTGCGTTATATTTCACATTATACCTATTCATAGTCAAAGTAAGTCTCCAAATCAAGTTCTTCTCTTTTAATCTATCAAACACGTATTTTGCAGTACCGTGCCCAAAACCGTATTTTCTTTCAATCTCAGCAAAAGGCTTATTTCCAGTCGCGTTCAATTCTCGTAAAAGTACGTACTCCCTATACATTAAACTATCGCTGGCTGGGCGGGGCGTCTCTTTGCTGCGTTTCCATACTCTCTTCTCCAATAGATCAAAGAATCTGTCTCTTAGAGGCACATAGCCATAATCGTCGGTAACTATAGTAGTGTTCCAATCGGCCTCGTAGTCCTTTAAGCGTTCATCACTCGTGAACTTATATATAATGTTGCTTATTACAAAGTTGTCCTCGGCGAGCATATACAGAATGAGATCATAAGCACCTGTAGATATCATTGCTAACTGTACACGCGGTTCGTTTTCGGACACCTCCTTCAGCACTTCAGCCGATGGCTTCTTGTTCTTGAACTTGACCATGGCCAAGTACGTCGAGAACCCGAGCTTCCTGTAATTTATGCTGGCGAAATACCTTATCCCATACCTATCCTCCAACTCTGCCTTCCTGCGCTCTACCGTCTGCAGTGTAAGCCCCAACCTCTTCGCTATGACTGACAGCGGAATCCTGCAGTTCATACTCAGGTGCATAAGTATGCTCTCGTCTACCTTGTCGAAATCGTATTTCGGCACCGCGGTTATGACGGGCTGGTTTACCGTCTCTACAACCACCTTCTTTATGAATTCTACTCCCTCAGTTATCCTTCCCAGGTACTCCTTCTTGCTGCGTACCTTCCTGCTTTCCTTGTCCCACCAGGCCTTTGACTTGTATACATAGAACCTGCCGTTGATCCTCGCCAGCACTATATAGTATGGATACTCAGTCCTGAGCCTCTCGAACGTCTTCCTTACCTCTTCCGGCGCTTCCATAGTATTACTATATTGCTTCATAATATTTAAATATTCCCCTATATGGTAATTTATAAGGTTATATATATTAAAAATAAAGAGAATAATATATAGTACACACCGACTAATCCGACTGGAGAGCCGTCGGCATCGGGCTATCCAATATATAGGGGCAACGCCGTAACACTACATATAATTCGGATTGTACTTGCTAAGCAAAGACTTCTGGTGGGTTTGGATGGCAAGAGGTTTAAAAAACAGGGGAAATAGCATGGTGCGCGCGAAGCCGCACAAATTCTTCTTCATAAAACCTATACCTAATACGGACGTAAGATCGCTGTCTCAGAGCCTCCTGGGCATAAAGGACATAGAGGAGGTGGACATAACCGAGGGGGACTACGGCTACATCGTGAAGGCCAAGTATACCGGGAACAAGGATTACATAGGCGAATACATAGCCAAAAACATGAAAAGCAAATATGGCGTAGCCCTAAGCTACTACAACCTCAGGAAAAGGTGATGCGATGACGAAACTAGACGATGACGTGATGGCCGTTGCCACAGTTCCCGGAATGGTCTGGGAGATAAGGTACAAGGACGAAAACCAGGAACATGATTACGCTATTCCTTATAAAAAGAGAAATATTCTCACCCGCATTTTCAGGCTGGTAAGGTAAATACCCCGCTGACCTTACCAGCACCCAACTGGCTTCAGATTCTATAGTGCCAGTAACGTCTACTGCAGACTGTAAGATGCGTGCAATTGTTGAAGGGAAGTAAAATTCCTCACCGATAGTATTTAAATACTTTTGAAAGTCCTTTAACACCAATTCGACGTACTTCGAAGGATTGGTTAAATGTCTGAAAATATTGATGGAGCTACGGATGGCGGAGACCAGATGGTCGAGCAGGTCGACAACTTCGGGAAGGACACTATAGTTTCAAACATAAACAACAAGAGACCGGAATATGCAGACAGCAAGGACGCAAGGCAGGCGAAGATTCTTGCACCCTACCACAGGACAATGGAGGAGATCGAGAAGATGCCTGTCATAGAGAAGACTATGACCGTCTGCCCGGAATGCAAGCTCATAGTGCAGGGGACAATATACAAGGATGAGGACAACGTAATGATAAGGAAATACTGCCCGGAGCACGGGTGGGCCATAGAGAAGTACTGGGAAGACTACGACATGTACATGAAGATGCGCGGCTACAACTACTTCGGGAGAGGGTTCGACAACCCGAACATGGTCAACGAGAACAAGGGCGTGAACTGCCCGTTCGACTGCGGAATGTGCGAGAGGCATAAGTCGCACACGGGGCTCGCTAACGTGGTGGTGACAAACAGGTGCCATCTCAGCTGCTGGTACTGCTTCTTCTACGCGAAGGAAGGCGAGGCTATATACGAGCCGAGCGTTGATGAGCTCAGGGCTATGTTCAGGAACCTTAGGAGCCAGAAGCCAATACCTGCCAACGCACTTCAGATAACTGGAGGGGAGCCTACGATGCACCCTAAGATAGTGGAGATAGTAAAGGCAGCGAAGGAAGAAGGCTTCGACCAGATACAGCTCAACACAACAGGTATAAACCTGGGCCTCAATCCTGACCTGGCGGTCAAGCTAAGGTATGCAGGAGTAAGCACGCTTTACATGAGTTACGACGGGGTAAGCGCAAGGGCGAACCCGAAGAACCACTGGGAGATACCTGCTACGCTCAATGCGGCCAGGAAGGCAGGCATAGGGGTAGTCCTTGTGCCTACAGTCATCAGGGGGATAAACGACCACGAGCTTGGCGCAATGATAAACTTCGCGCTGAACAACGTTGACATAGTAAGGTCAGTAAACTTCCAGCCCGTTTCGCTCGTGGGAAGGATGCCGACAAGGCTCCGCGAGTCGCAAAGGATCACAATACCCGGGGCTATAAAGGAGATAGAGGAGCAGACACAGGGAGTGATAAGGAAGGACCACTGGTTCTCTGTACCTTACATTGGAGGAATAAACAAGTTCATAGAGGCGCTTACCGGGAAATACGGCTATGACATGTCTATACACTTCGCCTGCGGCGCCGGGACATACCTGTTCCTGGACAGAGATAACAAGATCATACCGATTACTGAGTTCATAGACGCTGCGGGACTAATAGAGCATCTGCAGGAAGGCATAAAGGAGATGGAAGGCAAAAACTCGTTCATGAGGAAGCTCATAGCCGGCAAGGTGCTTCTCGGAATGAACAAGTACATAGACAAGGCGAAGCAGCCCAAATCGGTCAACTTTGGATCGCTGCTTACCTCAGTGCTCCTGAAGCACGACTTCTCAACACTCGGCAAGTTCCACATGAAGAGCGTCTTCCTCGGAATGATGCACTTCCAGGACGAGCACACCTACGACATACACAGGGTAGAGAAGTGCGACATACACTACGCCATGCCGGACGGAGAAGTGCTCCCGTTCTGCACGTTCAACGTGTTTCCTGAGGTCTACAGGGACAAGATACAGAAGCAGTACAGCATACCTTCGAAGGAGTGGGAGAGGGCGCATCCGGGCTGGAACTACAACGCAGACAAGTACACGCGCGACATAAAGGCCCTGAGCGCAAGCCCCGCATACAGGAACACATACGGAAGGATGGTGGACTATTTCGCCCTTCCGGTAAATGGGGGCAAGGGTGTAATGAACTTCGCCAACGAATCATTCAAGGATACAGTTGAGCCAATTGTAGAGTCGGAATAAGGTGAATTGAATGGATAGAAGGGATCTTGGACCTAACGTTTCTGGATACAAGGAGGAACTGGCTAAGGAAAACGGGATGGAGATAGACCTGTCAAAGGAGTACGCCGACATAAACGGCAGCAAATTCAGGATGCCGTACAGGATGGTAAAGACAGTCACGTTCTCCAACATAGACAAGAAGGAGCTCATAGACCAGGAGCATGCGGCGCGCCTGCAATACCGGCTTATGATGCTTGACCCTGTGATCAAGGCAAGGGTCAACTACCTGAAGTCGCAGATAACAATAATCTACAACCCCGAAGGCGCAGACAACATAAGGGACAAGATAAGCCTAAAGGGCCTGCTGGAGTTCCTGGGCAAGGAGGGCGTGCATGTAGACCAGAAATCGATAGCAGAGTCGGATTTCGACTACGTAAAGGAGATGTACTCATATTACTTCAACTCTCCAAGGATAAGGGAGCATCCGCCGTATGGCTACACCGAAGCGGAATGGAAGGAGATAAAGCCAAAATTCGAGGAGGAGACAAAGAAGCAGAAAGTGGAGAAATGGCAGAAGTTCCTCGATTTCCAGAAGAAGTACAAGGCCGAGCACCCGCAGATACTTGACGGCGTGTAGTTCGGCCCTCCGGGTCAGGCTCTTTCGGACCTGAGGTACTCTCTTAACTCATCCGTGGCCTTCTTAATCCCTACATAAGCCTTGAGGTCCTCGCCCGTAAGCGTATCCTTGTCAATCTCTAGCCTTTTCTCTATAGCGTCAAGGAGTTCCAGCCACTCCTCGCTCTCCGCCTCTACGAGCGAGAATATCTTCTTATCGTTTGACAGCTGTGATAGGAGCTTTGATATCTCCTCATTCTCTTTCTTGTCCTTCTCGTCGATCGCGTGCCTTGACTTTATGCTCTCCATCAGCCGCCTGATCTCGGCGTTCGGGGCAACCATCTCGTGCTTTTCAACTACCCCCCGCATGCTTTCGGCGAATTCCCCTATTATGCTGTTCAGTTTCCTGAACATGTCGAGAATGCGCATCCCCGATGTGTCAATCGGCATAGAACTACCCCATCGCACTGCTTATTATACTGCTTCACGCTAGTGTGACATCCCCCCACCCGTAAACGGTGTGGGCTTCCTTTGCATTCATGCAATCACTGCATCCTGCAAAGGATGTGTTTTATCGGTTCTCAGTTCCTCGACACTGCTTGCGATGCCTTTTGCATTGTAGAGGCAAATATCTCCCTGAGCGTTACTTTCCCTCTGTCCGAGGGTAGCTTTTGTGAGTATATTTATTGCGGCATTTATGTCCCTGTCCATCTGCATGCCGCATTTGCTGCAGATGTATGTTCTATGTGACAGCGGCATATCCATTACGTTGCCGCAATTACTGCATTCCTTTGATGTGTTCCTTGCGTCTACTCTTATGACTTTCATACCAGCACTTTCAGCCTTGTATGAAAGCATCTGAACGAAATGATTCCATGAAGCATTTTGTATTGACTGGGCGAGGCGGTGGTTCTTTATCATATTGTCTATGTGAAGCACTTCTACTGCGAATGAAGTATATCCTCTGTGAACCAATTTGTCTGATAGTTTCTGCATGAAGTCGTCCGATGCCCTTGTTACTTCATTCCATGCAGTTTGAAGTTTCTCTTTTGCCTTCTGCCTTCTCTTTGAGCCTTTGTTCCTTCTTGCAACAATCTTTTGCCATCTTGCGATTTTCTTCTCTTTCTGTTTGAAGAACTTCGGTTTCTGGATTGTCTGGCCGTCCGATAAGGCAACGAAGTTGTTGATTCCCATGTCTATGCCGACGGGATTTGCATCCTCTATCTTTGGCGGATTGATTACCTGTTCTGCGGTGAAGATTGCGTAGTATTCTTTGCCCTCCTTCTTTATTGTGAGGGTCTTTATATTACCTTCAATCTGCCTGTGCAACTCTATCTGCATTCTGCCTATCCTTGAAATCCTGAGCATCTCTTTTTTCCTTTCCTTCTCCATTGAAAATGAGCCGTTGTCCTGCGGGTATACTATGCTGTAATATCTATCCATTGATTTGAAACGCGGAAATCCAACCTTTACCTTTTTGCCAGCTTTCTTTTCCTTTACCCTTCTGAAAAAGTTTGCATATGCCTTTAGCACCCTGTCCTCTATCTCGCATCTCGTCTGCGAATATATCTTCAGGAAATCCTTGTTTTCTGCGGTTATCTCTGTCTTTATTCTGTTGAATGTGCTTCTCTTTATTTTGAATGATCTGTCTTTTTCGTACGCCTCTTTTGCCTTTTCGAGGAGTTTGTTGTAGAAGTCCTTTGACAATGTAAGCTGATTTTCTATCGCATTCTGGCATTTATCGTTAGGGTAGATCCTGAATTTATATGATCTTATAACTTTCATTACATCCCTTTTTGTTCTGCGATATATTTTTCTATTGTTTT
>JAJYZH010000027.1 GCA_021800135.1 Microcaldota archaeon | reverse complement strand
CACTTCTGTCCTTGATATAGTGGTCCTTTTGACAGGGCCTGCGCCCCCGTGTTCAAATTCCCCGGATATTATTGATTCTATCTCTCCCTCGTTAGGCTGAAGCGAGGCATAGATGCTTGCCATAGTTTCAGATTCGATATGCGCAGGCGGCTCATTGGGTTTTGCGGCCTGCGGGGCCTGGTGCTGCACAGGCGGCTGCGCCTTTTTTGGGACTGCGATTATCTCGGCAGCGATCTTTTGCTCCTGTTTTTGCACAATTGGCGCCGGAGTTGCAGGCTTGGCGACTTCCTGGACTTTTGGTTTCTCGACCTTCTGCGGCTGCTCAAGATTATGGATCATGCGCGAGAATACGCCTGCGGCCTTCGAAGTCTCCTGCGTTTTGGGCTTCTCTAAATTCTGCGTACGTTCGAGCTTCTGCACCGCCTGCGGCTGGACCTTAACCGGTTTCTGCAATTCCTGCTCTACGGGCTTTGACGCGGCCTGCTGTTCCTGCTTCGGTTTTGCCTCTGTCTCATTTTTCTGTGCCTGGACCTGCGGAGGTTGCACTGCTTTCGCGCCTTTCTTTGCTTTTTTCTCCTCGCGTTCCTTGAATATCAGCAGGTCGTCGGGATTTAGAGCCATTACATCATTCTTTCCCTGCGCTCGGCAGCCATGCGCTTCTTCTTCTCAAATATTCCCCTGTGCTTTGCGCAGCTTATGCAGTAATAAAGCTTCTGTCTTTCAAAAAATCTTATGTCGTTCGTATCGTGGGTCCCTGTACTCAGGCTTATGCCCCTTTCGAATACGACTGCCTTGTTCCTCGGTACTTTTCTGCCGCATGAACTACATACTACAAGTGTGGATCTTCCTCTCAACTTAAACACCTAATAGCATTTACCACGGGAAGGATTAAAAAATGATTGCAATGCCGCTTGGCAAGACAGGTCCAGTAAGCGGGAGCTATAGTTAGAGCTACAGGCGGTTTAGAAATGCTTAATATACTATTTGACAATTAGAAGATTACAAAAGTGTTTTAATGAAGGTTTATATAGTCAGTTCGGACAGGCTTTCTGGCATATCTGCTGCGAATCTGCTCAACAGGAGGCAGAACATGAATGCAATACTCTCGGAATCGGAAATAGATGAGTATGCTGATGAGATCGATGAGGTTGAGAGGAATATAGGCAGGGGTTTTGACTATATACTGCTCATCTCATCTAAGCCGTACGAGGCGAGCATAGACATAAATAAGGAGGATAATGCACGTGCGGTAGTTTGCCAGAACAGGGCCGAGCTCAGCGCGGCGAACGGGCAGGCAAAGGCCAACGTGATCGTGCTTGACAGGACAAAGGGCAAAAACGCAGTATTGGAACTCGTGGAAGAATTCATAGACATTGCATACGGCAGCCAGCCTGAAGGGACTGTTATAGAGGAAAGGGAAGAGAAGCCGAGCGTGGCTGATAGTGCGTTCGGATTTATGAAGAGGATAAAGGAGAGTGTGCCGCAGCCGAAAGAGAGACCGCAGGTATACGCCAGGAATGACCAGAAACGCAGGAAGCAGAAAAAACAGCAGGTAGAGGAAGAGGGAGGGGAGGAAAACGAGGAGGAGACGGACGACGACAGGGGCTATAGCGGGAAGGGCGGAATACTTGGAAGGATAAAGTATACATTCGGGATTGAGGATTAGTGGCCAGACTACCTGCTTTTCCTAAATGAGAGTATCTCGGTCCCTGCATTTTCTATTTGTATCCTCGCGACATCCTGTTTTTTCCTGAATCCCTGCAGGACAGCTTCCGCGAACCTTACCGGCCGCGTGGTATCGTATATGTGCCGCATCGCGTTGAAATAGTATTCAGCGTTCTTTACATTGCCGTTCCTGAGTTCCTCGAGGACCTCCCTTTTAAGCTCGCCCACGCTGTCCATAAGGCCCATCAGGTATGACTCGCTGCTTACCCCTACGGACTTGGCCTCGGGAATCCCGTTGCCCCCCTTTATCTCGAAAAATATCTTGGCCTCGGCATACTCCTGCTGCGCCTGCTGGGTATAGTAATCGAACCGCGCGTCTCTGAAATCGTCTGAACCAACAAGTTTTTTCGCTTCTTCAAGCATCGCTGATGCTTCCTTCTGCCTGCCGTTGTGCATGTGGGTTATTGACTGGGCGGCCAGCCGTATTATCTCCCTGCTCCTGTCCGTTATCCTGTCAAACCTCTTCTGCTTCTCCCGGACATATGCTGTTATACGTTCCACATCTTCTTCAAGACCGGAACTCTTCCCCTTTGCCATGAATATCCTATAGAGAATGCATACCATGCCAATATAGATATTGCTGTGCATAGCCGGCGAGTTCTCCCCACCTCTCGTCGGCAAACCTGTGTATTTCCTTTACCGTCTTCCCGTGTCCGTTGAAGTAAACCTTCTCAACCGTCCTCTTTATCCATGTGTCTATTGGAAAGGCTTCCAGCTTGCCGTATCCCATAAGCGCGATGATGTCGGCAACCTTGTCACCTATCCCTCTCGCCCCTATCAGCGCATCCTTTATCATGCTGTAGCTTTTCCCTTCAAGCTTATACAGGTCTACATTCTCAGTGAAGTACCGTGAGGCTTCCTTTATGTATCCCGCGCGGAAGCCTGTGCCGCATTCCATGAGTTCCTTAACGCTGAGGCGCGATAGTGTCTCCATGTCTGGAAAGCCTTTCCCTACAGGCATACCTGAGCTGTCATTTATATCAGTGCCATACCTTTCAATGAGCAACTTCACAATTCTCCTTATCCTCTTTATGTTGTTGAACTGGGATATTATGAACGTAAGGGTCGTTACCCACGGGTCGTTGCGTGTCAGCCTCAGCCCCCTGTATTTTTCTATCGCCGCGATCATGAAAGCGTCTGTAGATATGCTTTCGTATATCCTTTCCATGTCGTCTCCAAGCCTGAACAGGTATGAGGCCTCCTCTCTCCCAAAAACGCTTTTTCCTGTGCTCCTTTCCAGGTAGAAGGACCCGGATTTGTTATCGCCCCTGTATCTTAGTGAGACTATGCTTTTTTGGTATGGGAACGTGAGGAGCCCGCCGCCTATTGCATAGTCCGAGTAAAAGGTAAGGGGTTGCGCGCTCTCCAGAGTATACCCGAAAGCAAAATTTCTGGTCGAAACCAGCCTCTGCACCCCCCATCACCGCCTAGTTTCAAAGCAGGCTTTCAAGTTTTATCCTGTCCTGCTTGGTTGTTAGCATGTCCCTTATTGTGACCGTACCGTCCTCTAAAGTAGTATAGTCTATAGTCATAGCTTTGTTAATGCCTATCTCGTCTGATTTCGCGTACCTCTTGCCTATGCTGCCTGTATAGGCGTACAGCACGCTGTATCCCTTCTTTATGAGCGCATCGCGTATCTCTGCTGCCTTACCAATAAGCTTTTCATCCTTTTGCAGCGGCAATATTGCAAAATCGTATGGCGTTGAATTGCCGTTAAGCTTAAGCACCTCCCAACCTCTTTCATCGTCCTTATAAAGCGAGTTCGAAAGCAGGGCCAATAAGGTCCTGTCCAGCCCCATGGCGAACTCCACTACATGAGGCAGCAGCTTCTTTTCATTGTTGTATACGTGCAGGTCCTGCTTTGAAAGAGCCTCGTGGCTTTTCAGGTCGAAGTCGGTCCTGTATGCGGTCCCGGCAATCTCCTCGTACCTGTTCCCTATCTTCGCCTCCATGTCTATGTTGCCTTTCGAATAATGAGGCAGTTCATCCTTGGCCAATTCCTTGAACCTGAATGCGTCGACATCAAGGCCCAGCGACTCAATGAACGTGCATTCGAGGTAGAGCAGATATCCAAACAGTGCATTGGGTATGCGGCCTTCCTCCAGGAGTTTTGATATGCTGACTTTCTTTGCATCCTGCTCATTCGCATACACGAAGTTTATCTCCTTCTTGAACAGGTTCTTGTCTATTTCGGCGCCGTTTATGATTGTTGCTTCCTCCTCCGGATCAAAGAAGTATTCGAGTTCCATCTGGGAGAACTCCCTCATCCTGACCAGTATGTTCCTGGGCGAGATTTCGTTCCTGAAGGATTTTCCGATCTGACCTATCCCTATCGGCAGCTTCAGCCCGTATATCCTGAATATGTTCTTGAAGTCGAGGAAGGTGCCTTGTGCCGTTTCTGGCCGGAGGTAACTTTGCTGGGAACCCAGGGCCCCCACCTTTGTTGCAAGCATAAGATTGAACATCTCCACGCTCTCGAGTTTTGCGCCGCACCTCTCGCATTTCAGTTCCGCATCGATAAGCATTTTCTTTAATTCCTCGATGCCGGCATGGCGCACCTTGTCGGCCGTTTCCATGTCAGCGTTCTTTGTATAATATTCCTCAAGCATCTTGTCGGTCCTGTGGCTATATCCGCATTTCGCACATATTGATAATGGGTCTGCAAATGTCTTGAGGTGGCCGCTCGCCTCAAATACCTGCTGCGGCGCTATGAGTGATGTTTCTATCTCGATATTGCCGAGGCCTTCTATGAATATTTTCCTCCAAAGGGATTCTATCCGCATCTTGATCTTAAGGCCGATCGGCCCGTAATCGTAGAAGCCGCCCACCTCTCCGTAAATCTGCGCGGATGGGAATATTATTCCGCGCCTGTTCATCAGGTTTATCGTTGCGCCCAAATCCTCTTTTTCCATAGGATCATACATTCTGCATGGCTATCTTTTGTTTGTTTATCCATCTTTATATACCTTTCAGTGTTCCGAGGCAGGGAACGGCACGGTTGCGAGAACATCGCTACATAAACAGGAACAATTCTTCATTTAATCATTGCAAAATATTATATTCATGAATACAAAACAGTATAGGTATTGATTTAGTGAATTAGGTGCCTGAAGTTTATGAAGCAATAAAGTCAACGAAAGCCGACAATTCTGCGCAAAGCACAGAGACAGCGGCTGCGGACCCTCCCAATGGCAGTGCAAGCAGGAGATATGTGCTAATCGCTCTCAATTTCAAGTCTCCTACGTACGTGAAGATAGACGCTGACAAGGAGATAAATTTTGACAGCAAGCTCAAAGTAGAGGGTAAAGAAGTTGCGTACGAAGGCAGCGTCATAGGGAATGTAATTGTCAGCATGTCTGCAGAAGGGATAACAGTGGATACGACATACGATATAAAATACACGGGGGGCTATTCCAAGGATGGCAGGATAATCTATCTTGATAGGGATTTTCCAAAGAAGCTGGGGATAAACGGCAAGGAGGTTGACGCTGTAGAGACTATAGCAAAGCACCATGAACTTATTGAGAAATGGATGATAGGGGAGGGATACACCTACCAGTACGCACATGTTATAGCGACAAAAATAGAAAGGGAGTATGTAGAGTCGTTGGGGGTAAACTGGGAGGATTACAGCATGGAGGTAGGGAAGCACTTGCATGAAGTGTCATCGAAAAAGATGCGGCGAAGCCCTGCCGACTTGGACCTTTCTCCGTACACTGCTTCCAATGATACGGCTGCGCTGGAGGAGATAGCAAGCACAATGCAGGTCGCTGGCGCACAGGTATAAATAATTATCCGCCGAATCTATCCTGTATTGATAAAGTGACGCTATGGCAAACAGGTTAATGGATGATGCACTCATCTCCTCGGTTACAAAGTATATAAGGGAAGGGAAGGCGATTGATGAGGGGGTAAGGAAGGAGGTCATACAGCGTGCAGTAGACGACACTGATTTCAGCAGCCACATTATAGATATAATAATTGATGAAGGAACATGGGGTGGCGGCATTAGGGGTTTGGATCTGCTGCTGAGCATATCAGAGCACGGGCCAAAGCTACATGAACCGCTGCTGCGACGCGATGGGCGTTGAAAGAGAAGGCGCTCCGATGGCAAGGCTAATGATGTGGCATGTCGATTATTTCAGGGCGACCCCGCAAGAGAAGGGCAGATCTGATGTAGTCCAAAGGGGGGAAGTTATAGATGCGAAAGAGTCAATACTTGTATTCGTAAGCTTTGAGAAGCAGGATGAGGGCAGGGAAGAGGAGGTCATTGAGAAGAGTTACGGGCAGATTAATGGGCTCTCTTCGCAGCTTGGCGTAAAGGCGGTTGTTCTTAACCCATTCGCGCACCTTTTTGGGGAGCTGGCAAAACCTGATGAAGCGTCAAGGATGCTTGCGGCGTTGGGGGACAGGTTGGAGAAAGGCGGATTTGCGGTCCATAGGATGGCTTTCGGCATATTCTATACTATAGAGCTAAAGGCAAAAGGGCACAGGCTTTCGAGAGTATCGAGGATGGTGTAAACGTGGGTTCCGTGAGGGTGCATTCGGACTTTGGGGTTTATCTGGAGTCCCTCCAAATAAGGGACGCCGATTCGATTGCTGAAAACGCAAACGATTATGAATTGGCACGTGGAGTCGGGCTGAGCCACTTCCCGCATCCCTATGGGCGCAGCGACGCCTTGGCATTCATAGAGCGCGCTACGGCGGCTTTCGCTGGCGGAATCGAAACGCATTTCGGGATACATATGGATGACGGTACGCTTATAGGTATCTTGGGACTGAGCGGGCTTGACAAGGCAGACAGAAAGGGGGAAGCCGGCTATTGGCTGGGCAGGAAGTATTGGGGGAAGGGATACGGCAAGAAGGCAGTAAGGCTTCTGCTGCATTTCGGGTTCGAAGATATCTCGCTAAACAGGATAAGTGCATTAGTATATCCATTCAATGAAACCTCGGCGAAGCTGCTTCGGGGGCTCGGATTCCAGAAGGAGGGAACGCTCAGGGAAGCATCGACTGATGGCAAGATAATGCTTGATGCGGATATCTTCGCGTTGCTCAAGAAGGATTACAGAGAGGATGCAGATATAGTTACGGAGGGCTTTGACGCGGGGTCTTTTGCGCATTGAAGGGTCCGATTTGCGCAACATTTGCAAACAACTAAAGGCTTTTCCAGACAAACTTGAATAGAGTATTATGGAGGTAGAAGCGTCGAGAAGGCTCAATGCAGTGTTGGCCATGGCTGCCGGACTGCTTGCACTGCTCAGCGTATTCTACTATATAGAGCAGTTTACCTATCTCCTAGGGGAAGCGTACGGGGTGATAGAGGCTATAAATGCGTATAATATAACCACGGCAACGTCGCCGTTCATAAACCTGGTTTCCGCAGCCGGTGCGCTTTCGGTAGGCATGTATTTTGTATACGCCATG
>JAJYZH010000026.1:6963-7287 GCA_021800135.1 Microcaldota archaeon | reverse complement strand
GTTACGCCGATAGGTACATCTGCAAAAGCCGATGTACCTAGAAGGTATATTGGAAGAAGGGTTTACATTGTAATAACGAAAGGCAAGGGGAATCCTCTAAAAGGGTAGAAGGGGATTTTTGTCCCAGACCCCAAGCGGTGAACTGGCCTGATCAGCATTGGCGTAGATCATGCCCAATTTGCCGTACAGTTTGCCCGCGCATTCGAAGAGCTGCTTCGCGCTGCCTCTCGCCCCGCCCTCCATCGACAGTTCGGCTGCGAGGTCTAGCACAATCGCGGCGTCGTTGGCGCCCCAATGCATCATGATTGGGCATTGGATCGCGGC
>JAJYZH010000026.1:6564-6953 GCA_021800135.1 Microcaldota archaeon | reverse complement strand
GTTGGCGTCCCTTACCACGGCCCATTCAGATCTCTTGTCTTCACGATCCATGGCTATGAAATCCAATGCAGTTTCGAGAAGAATTTTAACGTTCCCTGCGCATCCTTTACTAATCTCCGCTATCCTCTCACGCACCTCTGCCATAGCTTCTGAGAGTTCCTCCAGCCTCTTGCCTTTCGTCTCTTCCATTTTGCGCAGCCTCACGTGCCTGGACTCCATGCTCTTCGCATGGACGTAGGATATGTTAAGCACGTCCTGCACCACCCTACCACGAGCGATTATATACCGGGCAGGTATTTATTCCTTGCGCATCCCCATTGGGCCTGGCAATATCAGGATTCAGAGGTCGTTGACGAGTTTCTCAGCGAACTCCCTGCTTATCTTGTTTT
>JAJYZH010000026.1:0-6554 GCA_021800135.1 Microcaldota archaeon | reverse complement strand
TAGATGATTGATAATTTGCTTCGGTGTTGCGCCCATCTCCTGCATGTATTCCGCCTCCCGCATCATCTTGACGGCAATCTCGTTGACTTCATCTCAGCGTTCGACCAGCGCCTGAGCGAATTCAAGGCGAAGCACATAGTCAAGCACTCCGGAACCCTGGACGCGGAGGAGGTGGAGGCCGACGAGCTTTACAGGGATTTCCAGCTAGCAATGACAGAAAAGATAGGACTTTCAATAAGCGCGTTGGGCAGCCTGATAATGATCAAATCTAACAGCTCGAGGCGATCAAAGCTAGCGAGGAAGAGCTTTCCATGGCGGTGCAGGATGCCGGAACAGGCCAGGACTGATGCGCGATACGGATTTCCGCATGACTGCTTTCAGTCCGCTATCTTAACCTTAATGTCCATTCCATTAGCGACTCCAGAAGCTCCCTTATCTTGCTCCTTGTATACTCATCCTTCACCCTGCCTTCCGCGTCGATCTTGTCCTGCGCCATCGGCACTATGACCTCGGGCTTGTTCAGCGGATGCACGTCAAGGAACACAAAGACCTGCCTGAGATGGTACTGCGCGCGCGATCCGCCCAGTATGCTTCCTGAGGCGCTCATGATCGCAGCCGGCTTGCCCTTGAACGGATTGCTGTCGTAAGGCCTTGAGGCCCAGTCTATCGCGTTTTTGAGCACTCCGGGTATTGAGTAGTTGTACTCCGGGGTGGCGATCAGCACAGCGTCGGCGTTCCTTATCGCCTCCTTGAACTCGACAACTGTCTTCGGGGGAATCTTCTCATCGTCCTGATTGTACAGGGGTATGCCCGCTATGTCGAATATCTCAATCTCCATGCCTTCCGGGGCGAGCTCCTTCGCGGCGCTTATCAGCGCCTTGTTGAACGATCCCTTCCTCAGACTGCCTGCGAACGCTATTACCTTTGTCTTTTTGTTTGTATCCATTTGGTCACCTGAAACAGGATAAGCCTTACCCTGGGAGCCTCTCTATTATCTCGCTCATCTCCTTGTAGTGCTTCTTCACTATCGGCTCAGCCTTCGGCCCAAGCATCTTCTCGGTGTTGATCTTGCAGAGCTGCATCGCTTCCTTGAGCCCTTCCTTTGTAGGATTGTTTATGTCAACATTGCACTTCCTGAACGCGTCGCCGACGAAGAGCTTCACCCTTGCCTTGAGCTCCGCTTCCGGGATTTCTTGGTGCAGCGCCTCGTTTATCTCCTTGTTCGCGGTCTCGAAGCAACTGATTAGCCTCCTCACCGCCGCCTTTGGAGTTACCTGCCCGCTCTTTGCCGCCATGGAAAATATTGTATTACTACAATCTTTTTATCCCTTACGTGTTAATTTTTTAATAGAAGTAAAAGTCTTGCGCTGGTTTATGTTATGGAGTGACATCCTCCCACCGCTAAAGCATGTGGGATTTTCCGCTATGCAAAGGCGTGCTTTTGGGGAAAAGTTTCATAGTGTCTATAAAGTTGAGAGGCTTTAGATTGAATACGAGCGAGCTCCTGCCATAGAGCGGCGCCGAATAACTTAGTACCTCGTTTTTCATCATTCCTATGCTCGAGCCGCCAAGGATAAGCATAACATTTGCTTTGCTTATATACTGATCCCAGCTTGCTTGGAGCACTGAGGAGATGGGGAGGTAAAGCCTTGAGAGGTATGGAAACTCGTCGATAGCAATGATGAGCTTTTCTTTTCCTGAATAGCGGCCTGCCGCGTCAAAGAGCATGCCCCAGCTTGTAACCCCATACTTTACAATCTTCTCGTCGCCTATCGCGAGGCCTATGCTCGCGCCAAATTTTTTAAGCTGCTCCTCGATAGGTTCATTCGTAGCGACCAGGTAAACTGCCTTTTTGCCCTGCATGAACTCTCTGATCAGCGAGGTTTTGCCAATCCTTCGCCTTCCATAAATGACTACGAGGCCGGAACCGTCTGCTTTATATCTTTTTTCTAAGGCATTAAGCTCTTCGATCCTATCTACAACTATGTCACATGTCCCTCATGCGGGGTTCGCTCAGACAAGGGGCTGGTATGGTGAGGCAGCGTTCACTGCTTCTTTCTAGTCCCCCTGAGGAAGAAGGCATCTATCTCTGGACTGTAGCGTGTGTAATTTGCAAGCATCTCCTCGCATCTCCCAAGCCATTTTATGCTGTCGCGGTGGTACATCAAGGCAGGCGACTCCCCTATATAGCCGTACCCGGGAATCGGCATCGATCCGGAAACCCATGCGTTTAGTATCGGTGCCACATCCCCGCGATGCTCATTCTCCCATCTCTTCTGCTCAGCGCTTTCGCTGCTTTCAAGCCCGGCCTTCACTAGCCTCATCGCCTCGATTGCGCTTGCCCTGTCAAAACCCCCCACGACTGAGTTGATGGGAATATCGAAATTTTTGTCAGAATACAGCGCATTCTCTCCTGCCGACTCTATCCTGAACAGCTCCTCGAGCTTTCCGAAGAATGTCTTCCTATAAGCCTCTATGCACTTGTCTCCTACCAGGATTTCGAGGTCCCTGCTCTCGAAAACCTGCGAGCCGTCCCTGGTGCGCCTTGTACCGTCGCGCGCCTCCTCCACATTGAGAGTAATAGGCAAAGTATCACCAAACTACGTGTCTTGTTATAATATTTATCTGTTTCCCCGCATTCGTCAGGAGGATAACTTCATCTATAGAAAAGGTTATTAAGGCGTAATGGCTAATGACAATCCGGAATAGAATTGTGCGGCGTGCGTCATCATGTACAAAAACATCTCGCTTGCAGACAACGTTCTGATCTACCTGAGAAAGCCCCTGGACTTCATAAGCACATATAAGGTGCTTTTCACAGTATCGAACTGGTACGACGTGCTTCTCTTCAGGGCGGGAATTAAAAAACGCGTTGTGTTGAGACCAAAGGGAGGCATTGAACGCGGGATAAGGAGCAGGAAGGAGTTTGTTGAATTTTTCAACGAAAACCCCCTCATATCACAGGCAGCGGTCAGGAGGCTGCGCATAAAGAAGGAGAGGGACGGCGTAACTTTCGTATTCGGCGGCAGAAGGCTGAGGTTATACGCAGGCTCTGCCCTGCAACAGGGCAACGCAGTTAGGCTGATAAGAGAGAACTTCTCCGATGAGCAATACCGCATGCTTAACGTTAAGGGGAAGGTGGTCGTGGACATAGGCGCGAACGTCGGTGATACTGCAATGTACTTTGCGCTTAAGGGGGCCAAGCATGTGTACGCATTCGAGCCTTTCCCCTACTCATACGGCCTGCTGTGCAAGAATATAAAGGCAAACGGGTTTGAAGGCCTTATCACTCCGGTAAACGAGGGCTGCGGAGGCAGGCCGTCCTATTTGGATATACCTGAGGATTACGAAAGCCATGGCAGCAGCGAATTAAAATCCTTTAGGAAGGGCAGGAAGGTAAAGGTATCCTCCCTTTCAGATGTAGTGGAACGCTTCCGGATAAAGGATGCCGTCCTTAAGATGGACTGCGAAGGGTGCGAATACGGGATAGTGCTCGATTCAGACGGCAAGACACTTGGTTCGTTCAGCGAGATGGCAATAGAGGCGCACCACGGCTACCTTAACCTTGAGAGGAAACTGAGGGCAAGCGGGTTTACTGTAGAAAGGTCTGTTCCGAAACTGCCGATAAACGTAAGGACCGAAAGCAACAACATGCTGCTCAATGTGCTGCACTGCGTACGCGGCGCAGGTAGTGATATGCCGTGAAGACAAGAGTACTCATAATCGACTTCGGTTCAAGGACACATTCGGTGGGCGGAGTGCCGAGGGTGGCGAGCGTGCTCTACAGGGATCTGAAGAAGGATTTTGATACGTACTACTTGGGTTATGAGACATCATACCTCAAGCCCGGTAAGAATACGGTGATGATTGGCAGGTCAAAGCCGTGGCTTAAGCCTGAGCTTAAATCCAGCGGCCTCACCGAGAACAGGTTTATTAGGATGGGTTACTTCTTCCTGATGGGCCGCAACCTGCTCAATATAGGAATGGGCAGGGAGGAGATACTGATGCACGTGAAAAAGATAAAACCTGACATAATCATATCCAACTCCATATGGGACTTCCCGATACTTAGATACCTGAAAGCCAACCTAGGCTTCAAGACGGTGTACATAGACCACGCGTCAATATCGAACAGCAACGTCTCAGGATATTTCAGCAAGGAGGGCCTTGCGGTAACGCTCGGCACAGGGCTCCTATCGCTCAGCATGGAGTCCGCAAAAAGGAAATTCTTCAGTTTCTTTGACGCGTGCGTTGCGCTCAACAAGGCGCAGCTCGGCCTGATCAGGAGATACAACAAGGAGGCCCGCTACATACCAAACGGCCTGGATGCAGGAGAATGCCCCGGGGAGGATGCGGCCGAAAGGATACGCATGGCAAGCGGGATACGCAACGGGGATTTCGTTGTCCTCTATTTGGGTAGGATGTTCGAAAGGCAGAAGAACGTCAGCGTGCTGATAAAGGCCTTCGACCTTATATACGAGAACAACTTCAAACTGCTTCTGGTAGGGAATGGGCAGTCGCTTGAATACTATAAGGAACTGGCGAGCAAGGACGAGAGGGTGAGGTTCGTGGGCGAGGTAAGGGAGGATGAGCTGCCGTGCTTCTACGAGATTGCGGACCTATTCGTGATCCCCTCTGTATGGGAGAGCTTCAACCTCACCATGCTTGAGGCGTCCGCGCACAGGCTGCCGATACTATTCTCGGAAAACGCCCTCATAGACGACATAAAGTTCACCGGGGCCATGACATTCAACACGCTCGACCCAGAGGACCTGAGGGACAAGATTCTGCTTATAGCGAAGGACAGCGCTGTTAGGGATGACCTTGCAAAGGCTTCCGGAAGGATTGCTGCCAGGTTCAGCAAGAGTAACATGCTTTCAGGTTATACAAGGCTCATCAGGAGCATTGCAGGACGTCCTTAGAAGGTGGTAATGTGAAGAACTTTACAATAATGGTCCTGGACACTATGAGGCTGGACGAGTTCAACAGGATTGAGAACAGCGTCCACGGATTCGAAAGGCTCGGCGCAGATATGCTTGGCAACTGCATTGCGCCTTCTTCGTGGACATTGCCATCGCACGCGTCCCTTTTCACCGGCCTGTATCCGGGCGAGCACGGCGCCCATGAGACCAGGAAGATAAAATCGTTCGACATATCGGAGATAAAGCTCAAGATAGGGACTTTCGTTGGCGACCTCAACCGCCTCGGATACGATACGCACGCCATATCTGCAAACCCGTATGTGCACCCGATCTACGGCTTCAACGAGTTCAGGCACTTCTACGAGGAGTCATACTACACCGATATCTACGGCAGTGCGCTTGAAGTTTCAAAGAAGCTCAAGGCGTTCGTGGAGGAGCATAAGACAGACAGGAGCGCAGTTGGCTACAGATCATTCAGGGATTCCGCGGGCGACGCGCTGCGCATACTCAAAGCGGCTTCAGGAGATCCGCCGCTGCTGATGGAATTGATAGCCTCAGGTACATTGCGCTCCACTCTGGCGTTGATGAAGAAGTCAAAGGCAAAGCTCGAAGGTTGGCCCTTGGAAAAAGGGGGCAAGTACATAGTCAAGAGGGTGAGGGAGACGGAGATGAAGAAGCCTTACTTCCTGTTCGTAAACCTCATGGAGGCCCATGACCCCTATATAGGCAAGAAGGGCCTTGACCTCACATGGTCCACATCGTTCATGAAGGAGAGGACAAGCGAGGACATGCTCGGACTCTGGAAGCGCAAATACAGAAAGGCTTCGAAGATGGCATATGACTATGCCCTGAGAATCGCAAGGCACCTCCTTGATACTTATGGCGACCAGTGCATAATGGTAACGAGCGACCACGGGCAGGCGTTCAACGAGCACGGCTTCATAGGGCACGGAACTATGCTTGACGACTCGATTGTCAAGATACCTATGGCTGTGATCGGCGCGGAGCGCAGCAAAGATTATAACAAAGGTTACGCAAGCCTTGTCAATGTTAAAAGGTTTTTGCTTTCCTCAGTAAAGGGCAGGGCCGACCTGTCCCTCATGTACAGCAGAGGCGTATACTCCGAAAGCTTCGGCATACCGGCGAACATACGCGCAGTGAGCGGCATAGACATGAGGGAGATAGACAGGGCAGACCGTTACAGGGTCAGGCGCTTCGGAAGGGCCTTGCACAAGTGAGTTCATGAAATTCGGACTTTTCAGGAAAAAGAATAAGATAAATGTGCCCGCCATAAACCTGAAGTTCAGGGGAGAGCTCCACAGCGTAGGTGGAGTCAGCGCGGAGAGCAGGATATTCAGCGTGACCGTGCCTTTCACAAACAGGCCATACGCGAATTCGTTGACCGAGGCCGAGATA
The DNA here is from genome assembly GCA_021800135.1 of Microcaldota archaeon. Classification (GTDB taxonomy): domain Archaea; phylum Micrarchaeota; class Micrarchaeia; order Micrarchaeales; family Micrarchaeaceae; genus JAKATY01. The sequence continues at coordinate 216 of JAJYZH010000026.1, read as the reverse complement.
ATAAAGCCAAGCGACTTCGAGCCGATAAGCCTAAAGGGGATCCAGGCCTCGCAGCCTTTCAAGGTCCTGGCCGTAGAGCCCGCTCTGCCGAGGAAAATCACGTCTGAAGAGAGGGCAGAGTTCAAGATAAGCATAGAAGGTCCGGACTACAACTATTCGGGCCCGCTCACTCTGGAGTTCCTTGAAGAGAACAGGGAATTCGTACACCTGGAGATA
>JAJYZH010000025.1 GCA_021800135.1 Microcaldota archaeon | reverse complement strand
AGAAGATATAGAATCGAGCTTAAGCGAGATTGAATGTAGGTATGATTCCGTGTTCTGATAAAGATATGACAGGATAACCACTGCTACTGCAAGTACAAGCACAGCGGCAAGCAGGCCCATGCTCAGTTTCTTGTAGCTGCGGAGTTCCTCCCTTATCTCTATACCTTCTGCCATATTATCCACCGCCAGAGTAAAACGCGCATCGCAGACCGAGGATACACGATAGATTTATTATATGGGTCACATAGTAATAAATAGATTGCATATGTACGGCGCGAAGACGCTGGAAATAGAAAGGGACACGCAAGAAAGAACAAATGTAGAGCTTGCAGATGCACACTGCCACCTTGATATGGTGGATGCAAATGCAATAGCAAGTTCAAAAGCATATGGAGTATCAGTGATGATAACGAACGGCGGCAGCATGAAGGCTAATATGGAAACGCTCAGGATTGCGGACGGAAAGCATGTTTTCGCTGCGATAGGTATGGGGCCGGAGGAGGCGGTTAATGCCGGAGAGGAGGAGGTCGAGTTCAGCCTTGGGCTTGTTAGGAAGAACAAGGGCAGGATAGTTGGGGTAGGGGAGGTCGGACTTGATTACAAGATCGCCGACAGTTTCGAGAGGGTAGCGCTGCAGAAGACCGTGCTGGAAAGATTCATAGATATTGCGGCAGAACTTGGCATACCTATAAGCATACATTCGAGAAACGCAATGGATGATTTGCTTAAACTGCTTGAGGAGAAGAAGGCGGAGAAAGTGCATCTGCACTTCTTCGAGGGTGATGTCGCGCAGGCCAAGACAGCAGCGTCGAGAGGTTACTTTATCTCCGTTCCCCCGATAGAGTCTTCGAAAAGGAACAGGGCCATAAAGGAAATCCCTATTGAACAGCTCATGGCAGAAAGCGATTCACCCGCGGCAGGTGCATTGCCTAAGGATGTGGAGAAGTCAGTCATGATAATCGCAAAGGCAAAGGGCATTGACTATGCAAGGGCCGCGGAGATAACAACCGCAAATACGAAAAGGTTCTTTAACATTGGCAGGCAAAATCTGATGAGGATGCATTGATTTATGGGCTCGTAGCTCAGCTTGGATAGAGCAACAGCCTTCTAATAAGCTTCTTTTAAGAAGCTTAGAATAGGGAGGAAAGCTGAAGGTCGTGGGTTCAAATCCCACCGAGCCCGTGCCTGACCTGGGCGATCTAGTTATGCCCTCTTTGTGAGGGCAGGATTTGCTATTCTACCGGCCTTCCACTCGACTTGGCAGTCCCTGGAGATTAAAAGGAGTCAAGTAGTAGGTCAAAGTTTTAGGCCGAATTCAGCTATGTCGGATATCAAGTCTGTTACGTTGCGCAACATGTATGCGTCGAGCCTGCCTATCTTGCGATGCGGGATCTTCTTGAGTATGGAGGCGCGCATCCCTGTCACCTCTTCTATGACTTTCACATTGCCCGTGAATCCTGTGAACGCGAGGTCCAGCTGACTGTGCATAATCCCAAATATGTTGATGCCTTTTGCCGAGGGTTCTTCTGAAAGGAATGCCAGCCTATCGGCTATGCCTTCCAGTGCCTCCAAGACCCCAAAATACCTGAAGAAATCGCTTGCCTGGGTTATGTTTATGTACCTTACCCCTATCATGTAGAACCTGTTTATCAGTTCCTCCATCTTACCTATCGCTCCGATGTTCCCGCTCTCCAATTCTGAGAATTCCTGGCCCACTATGGATCTGAGCCGCATGATTATCTTTTCCAGGTTCACCTCTTTTATGTTTGTGAGGTCTTCTACAACTACTTCCTTGCTCGTTTGCGTGGTTATTTCGAATCCTGAGCAGCTACCGTGTACTGTCTTCTCTATTGCATCTAACTGTGGTGTTGTAAATCCATCACTGGAATAGATATGGAGGTTAGCCGTGCCATACATGTAATGCAGCCCGAGCCTTCTTTCTATCAGTGTAGGGCTCGTCTTTGAATCTACCGCCCATTCTGCGCTCTTCTTTTCAGTCCCCCTTGCAGTTACTATAAGGTTTCCACTTTCACTCTCGGAAAGATATACTATGTCGGAAGCCCTTAGGCCGCTCTTGCTCACCCATGTCTTCGGCAGTATAAGTGCGGTGCTACCTTCCCCAAACTTAAATATGTGCCTCTCCATATGTATATGTTTAATAGATATACATATATACTTTATGCGAATCGCATATATACTGGCCTGGACAAACGTCTATCATATGTGATTCGATGGATGTAAGCCGTTCTCGTGAAGAAAGATCCAGGCTCGGAGACAACCTGCTTCTGCTGACAGACAGTTACAAGCTGACGCATTGGAGGCAGTATCCCCCAGGCACAGAGAAGGTATATTCGTATTTCGAGTCCAGGGGAGGAATGTTCGACAAGGTTGTATTCTTCGGGCTGCAGTATTTCGTTGAGAGATATCTCGAGGGGGCAGTAGTAACGCAGGATAAGATAGACGAGGCTGCGAAAATTGCAGCGCTTCATCTCGGCAACGAATCGCTGTTCAATAGGGAGGGGTGGGAGTATATACTCAGGAAGCATGGGGGAATGCTGCCCGTAAGCATAAAAGCAGTCCCCGAAGGGTCTGTAGTCGAGACGCACAATGTATTAGTGACTGTAGAGAATACCGATCCGAAGTGCTACTGGCTCACCAATTACCTCGAGACTCTTCTTGTACAGACCTGGTATCCTACCACGGTGGCCACGCTTTCGAGGAATATGAAGATTCGCATAATGGAATACCTTGATGAGACAGGCAACCCGGAGCTCATAGACTTCAAGCTGCACGACTTCGGATTTAGAGGAGTCTCATCGGTGGAATCTGCAGGTATCGGAGGTGCGGCCCACCTTGTGAACTTCAAGGGGACAGACACTATCGCTTCCCTTATACTGCTGCGAGACTATTACGACGCGGGAATGGCTGGTTTTTCGATACCTGCTGCAGAACATTCTACTATAACCGCCTGGGGGAGGGAACATGAATCGGACGCCATGAAGAACATGCTTGAACAATTTCCCACCGGAACCGTTGCGGTGGTATCAGATTCATACAACATATACAAGGCTTGCAGCGACATCTGGGGGGACAAGCTCAAGGAAAAGGTTCTAGGCCGGAATGGGATGCTCGTAATAAGGCCTGATTCCGGGGACCCGCCCGAAGTTGTACTGAAAGTGCTTGAGATACTGGGAGACAGATTCGGGTACAGCAGGAATGAAAAGGGCTATAAGGTGCTTAACGACAAGGTCAGGGTCATACAGGGGGATGGGATGGACTACGCGATGGCGCGCGATATTCTAGATAACCTCATGATACACAAATGGTCAGCTGACAACGTATCATTCGGGATGGGAGGTGCGCTGCTGCAGAAACTGAACAGGGATACGCAAAAGTTCGCTTTTAAGTGCTCTGGCGTGACTGTGGATGGGAAGGAGAGGGACGTTTATAAGGAACCGATAACCGACCCCGGGAAGAACTCAAAGGCAGGGAGGCTAAAGTTGCTTAGGGAGAATGGGACATACTATACAGTAAAGGCCGACAACCCAGGAAAGGACGAGCTCGTAGAGGTATTCAGAGACGGCAGGCTCCTCAGAAAGTACACCCTGAATGAAGTCAGGGAAAGGGCCATGCTGAGGAATTGGCTTGGATCAGAGCACGTCAAGTGATGCTGCGCTTTATCACAATTTTCGTGGAAAGATGCAAGCACGAACCTGCATAAACGCGTTTCAAAGGACCTGTTCAATATCTTGGAAGAGCTTGAGTTAAAAGAAGATCCTGAAACGGCCAGAGTAATTGAGCGTATAAGGAGAACCGATGACAATGGACCGAATATGTTTGGATGAAAAATCCGAATGGCGGCCTAACTAGTAGAGTTTTGTCTATTGCTGCTCGTTCCCTGAGGTATTTACCTGCTGTTCAGTCGTTTTTTTGCCGCCTCTCTTCTGCTGCTTATCGAACCGGGCATTTGGGAACTGTATGCTTAGGTCTTCCTCCTGCTGTATGTCCATCCACGCCTTTATGTATGCGGCTATATTCCTCATCGGTTTGCTGAACCTGTCGGTAAATTCGTATATGTTGTCTTCATGCTTTAGGAGGCCGAGCTGCACAGCATAATCAAGATACCTCTTTGCAGTCGCTATCGGTATCGCAGCTGGAACGTCTTTTAACCTGAGCTGTTTCTTCTTTTTTATTTCTGAAAGGAGCACAGAGAACCGGTAGGATTCTGTTTCGTTGTCGAAAAATATTTTTGATACCTCCTTTACATTCGGGTTTTTCAGCTTTTCCTTGAAGGGTGCGTCCTCGAACTCCCAGTACTTGATCGCCATGCCAACACATTATGCATTCAGCATGAAATTCTTTAAACCTGTTCCATTATTTTGGCTATTTTACTAACCATGCAAAAGGGATATTGTTACTTTATGAATGTTATGGTATCGCCATCTTTCAATACGTGCTCAACTCCCACCCTTTGATTGGAAAACTTTACGCTGCTGCCCGAGACATAAGCGCACCTGATCTCATTGACCAGTTTAGTGTGAAGCCTGCGTGCCACTTCGCGCACGTTCGAGCCACGTGGTATTGTTATCGACTCCCCGGCTTCTTTCTTCAGCTCTGGTTTCAGATACACCCTCATCAGGCCCAGGTTGCCGTATACCCTCTCCTTCAACTCCTCTATGTTTTTCTCTTCAGTTATACTTATCGGTATTACACTTATCGCGTATCTTTTTTTTATGTCCTCTGCAATTTCAGCGTAGTCAGATGCGAGATCTATTTTGTTGAGCGCGACTATCGCCCGCACATATTTCGCCTTGTTTGAGAGGACAGAGATTAGTTCATCTTCAGAAACGTCGTCCCATAATCTGACTTCCGCGTTGTATATCCCAAACGAATTGAGTATTGTCTCTATTGCATTTGCCGGGAGCTGTGATTTGTTCACCTCTATTTTAACCCCGATGTTCTTTTTTGCCTTCATAACTTGTATGTTTGGCACTTCCTTGTTTATCTTTATGTCGAAGTAGGAGAGCTCACTCATAAGAACGTCCAGCGTCTTGACGTCCTCTACGCTTATTACGAATACTATCAGGTCTGCGCTCTTCGCCGCAGATACAACCTCGCTTCCGCCACCCTTTCCCTCATGCGCACCTAAGAGCAAGCCAGGAAGGTCGAATATCTGTATATGTGCATCCCTGTAAACCATTGTTCCGGGGACTACAGTAAGTGTAGTGAATGCGTAATCTGCGGTTCTTGATCTGGTATTCGCAAGCATGTTTATAAGTGAGGACTTACCGGCGTTCGGAAATCCTATGAGGGCTATCGTTGCGTCTCCGGATTTCCGTACAAAGAATCCCTGACCGCGCGCCTTCTTTGAAGCTACTATTATGTCCTGCTTTACCTTTGCAATTTTTGCCCTGAGTATACCCAGGTGTTTGTCTGTGGCTTTGTTGTATTTGGTCTTGGAGTACTCTGTTTTTAGTTCTGTGAGCTTGTTTTTGAGCCTTTCGGCTTTTTCCGGCATAAAAATCATCTGGATAGTTTTTGATGAATTTTTTATTTTGGTTTTTAATTGATCCGATTTCACGAATACAAAAATGCTTTATTTCATGGTGGTAGGTATCTATATGTATAGACGATTAAACTATTAATTATCGTTATATAATCTTACCATCAGCTTATTTAAAAACGTTTTCAGTGAATGGAAAACTAACAAGTGAGTGAAATGGCAAAGAAAAAGGCGAAAAAGAAGTCAAGTAAAGGAAAGAAAAGATAGATGAGAAGAGGGTTTTTGTTTTTTTGTTTTTTTTCTTTTTTTTCTTTTTTTCTTTTTTGTTTGATCTTGTCCTAGGTGATTATTATTTTATCATTCCCGAGAATCTCTTTTTGAATGATCTGTCGTTCTTGAAAGTGTTGAACAGTTTCTTCATCTTGTTGAACTCTGAGAGCATCTCCCTTACTTCTCTTTCAGATGTGCCGCTGCCTTTTGCGATTCTCAATATCCTGTTAGGGTCGTGAAGCAGGCGTTCGTTCTTTCTCTCCTCTTTTGTCATTGATGATATTATGGAATGGAACCTCTTCAGCCTTTCCTCGCCGTGTTCCACCATGTCTTTCGGGACATCCACTGCACCAACCATTCCGAAAAGGTTCTTTAGCGGTCCCATCTTCCCCATCGCCTTTAACTGCGTATAGAAGGTGTCGAAGTTGAGTTCTTCCACCTCTACATCCTCCTGCTTCATTCCGGATTCCTCTACTGCCTTCTTTACCGTTTCTGTAAGCGCCTCTATGTCAGGAACGCCGAGAAGGTTCTCTACATATTTCGCCGGGTCGAACGGCCTTAGGTCTACAAGCTTTTCCCCTGTCCCCAAGAACAGAACATTTGCATTTGCTGCGCTGGCCGCGCTCAGTGCTCCGCCGCCTTTTGCAGATCCGTCTGATTTTGTGAGTATAACTCCGGTTATGCCTATTGCTTTCCCGAATTCCCGCGCCTGCCTGCCGGCCACCTGGCCCATGTCTGCACTGACGACGAGCATCTTCTCATCAGGCGAGAACGCTTTATTCACGTCTATCAGTTCACCCACCAGTTCATGGTCCAGCGCACTCCTTCCGCTAGTGTCGCAGATTATTACCTTCTTATCCTTCAGCGCTTTCAACCCTTCCTTGGCTATCTTCGCGGCGTTCTTTTCTCCTTCGATTCCAAAGAAGGACACGTTGGCCTGTTTCGCCAAGGTCTCAAGCTGCTGATAGGCTGCAGGCCTGGAGACATCGCAGCATATCAGGCCCGCGCTTAAACCCCTGTCCTGATAGAACTTGGCAAGCTTGGCAGCCGTTGTGGTTTTTCCTGACCCGTATAGGCCTGCAAGCAGTATCCTCTTGCTCCTCAGCTCCGGCACGTATGCCTTTCCCATCAGAGTGGTAAGTTCCTCGTATACTATGTTTGTTATGTAGTCCCTCTGTGATACCCCTTTCGGCGGTTTGCTCCTCAGTGCCTTTTCCTCAATTTTGCTTGTCAGAGCGAAAACTAGCTGCACCTCTACATCAGCGCCGAGCAACGTCTTTTGCAGCTCCTTGTTGAATTCCCTTATTGTCTTTGCGTCTATTATAGTTGCATTTGTGAGGCGCGCTATTGCCTTTCTAAGCCCTTCGCCTAAGTCCATTATAACCGCTTTGCAGGAATTGCCATTATGATTGGATTGTATATGTTTTTATACCTGCGTTAGGTTCCTATATACGGGGCAAGGTGCTTTCATTGAAGCTTGTAATCGCGCAGTCAAATCTCACACTGAAGGGTGGCGCAGAGAAGGTGGTGCTTGAGATTGCAAGGCACTACAACGCAAAGATACTTACCGCGGAATATGACAGGAAGAGCACGTTTGAGGAATTC
>JAJYZH010000024.1 GCA_021800135.1 Microcaldota archaeon | reverse complement strand
ACAAGGAGATCGCTTTGTCAACGACCTTCTTATCCTCTATTAGTCCAAGCATGCCAATCGCCGCACTTCTCATTATGATGTCGGTGTTGCTGTCCTTCGCGCGTTTTTTCCAGCCGAGCCTGCCCAGCCATACAGCACCTAACACCGCAATCACCTCTTTCACATCTTCGGACTCCCTGCTTCCATAAAGCATCTTATACATCCATGTAAGGTGAGATGATATATCAACATTCGCAGGGTATGCGCAATAAAGGCAATAATTCCTTATGAAGTCCAAGTAGGTGCTCATATCCGCGCCACCCTTCCTAACTATATCGAATAGATCGTTTTCAACCCCCCACGAATCAGCGCCATCAAGCTTCCCTGACTTTATGGCTCCGCCTATCCTGTCCAGCAGCGTGCCCGAGTAAGTCGCCCTGTAAAGGCCCTTTTGGCCATAGTTTAGTTTTATCCATGAGGCGTCGTCTTTCGGTATGGCGGATTCAGCATCTTCAAAGAGCAGGAAACCGCTCTTCCCGTTACTATACAAATAACGCAATGGGATAGGCATAGGCTGTTCCGCGGATTTGCTGGTGCCCTCTACTAGGAAACACCTTTTCTGCTTTAGCAAGAACGTGCTGCCCTCGTCAGAAACCATTATCTCAGGATATCCAGGCCTTTCAATCCATGCCTCCGCTACCCTCTTCACATCCACATTCTTCCCTTCCCTCCTTGCCTCCTCTCCTACCGCATCCCAAAGATCCCGATTCTCTGCATTTCCGTAAAGGTGCTTGTTGAGATAGAGGTTGAGGCCTTGTCTGAAGGTTTCCTTGCCGACAAAATCCTCGAGCATCATGAGTACGCTTCCGCCTTTCTCATAGCTTATCCTGTCGAATATCTCCTCAATCTCCGCGGGGCTTTTTACATGTACGCTTATCGGATGTGTTGCTGCGAATTCATCAGCCGTGAGTGCAAGCGATACGGTATCCTTCAGGTACTGCACACCGAGCTTCCATTCTGGGTAAACGTTGTCTGCTGCCTTGTAACTCATGTACGTGGCGAAGCTTTCGTTAAGCCACAGGTCATCCCACCACCTCATCGTTACCAGATCACCGAACCACTGGTGTGCCAGCTCATGGGCCACCACTACCGCTATATACTGTTTCGTAGAAACTGCGCTCTCCTCGTCACCTAGTATGGCGGTTTCCCTGAAAGTTATTGCTCCCCAGTTTTCCATGGCTCCGGCAGCGAAGTCAGGGATTGCGATTATGTCGAGCTTAGGCAGCATGTACCTTATGCCAAAGTATTTCTCGTAGAAAGAAACGAAGTTCCTGGCATAACCTAATGCGAGTTTAGCCTGATCTTTCTTTCCAGGTACCGTAACTACGCGGTAGCGCACCCCGTTGTATACGCCTTCTGCGTATTCGAACTTTCCAACGCCTAGGTAAAGCAGATATGTGGACATCTTAGGTGTAGTATGGAACAGAACCTCCCTCCTGCTTCCCGCAACTCTCTCTTTTTCTATTGGCATATTGGATATCGCTTCGTATCCCCTGTCCGAGACTATGGTAACGCTGAATGTAGCCTTCATCGCAGGTTCATCAAAGCACGGGAACGCGGAACGCGCATCAGTGGACTCAAACTGGCTTGTCAGCATATAGGCTAATCTGCTTCCTCTCTTGTAGCTGCTCCGATAGAACCCATACATCTTGTCGTTATTTATCCCGACAAAAGAGATGCGTATTTTGCATATGCCAGAAACGGGATTTTTCAATACCAGCTTAAGCATCTCCCGTTTCCTATCCTCCTCAACCGTTGCGGTTTGTACCTTTCCAAGATTCTCAATCTCTACTCTTCCTATCTCAAGCTCCTTTGAGTTCAGTCTTATCACAGTGACGCCTGCTTTAGATACGGCGAATATCTCCTCATCACCTTTGAACCTGAAAGTTTTGAAATCAGTATCGAATCTGAGTTTATAGTGGTAGGGTATGACATCATCTCCAAGAGTCTCGTGCCTCTGCTCTCCCTCACTCATCAAATCACAAATAGGGTTTGCAAGGAAAGAATTTATTGGTTATCTAAAAAAGATGCTACTGCAGATTTTTTCTACCGCAGGCAGAATAAGAAATAAAAAATGGAGAGAAAAGCACTACGAAGTCAATCGCAGGCGCAGCCGATTTCGCAACGCTCTGATCTGCCTGTTCTACCCTCCCCTGATATATTTTTTCGCGATATCTAATGCGTGGAGAGCCCTATCCGAGATGTCAAGGTACACACTAGCAACTCCGAAGCCTATTCCGTTTAAAATTAATATTCCTGGGGGTGTAGTCAGCCCGACAAGTTTATCTACAGCCGCGGTATTGCCCTGTACCAGCTCATATATTGCGCTACCAATAGAAATAGCGGAAACCGCGGCAAAGTAACCTACAAATATCTTGGCAGGTCCGCATGTTTTTGCGCCTTCTACCTCCTCCATCTTCTCCTCGGCAGTCTTATCCTTTATAGTTAAGCTCCACACATTCTCACACTTACAATTAATCGTCAGAGATATTTATGCATACCTATAAATTACAAAATACTGTCAAAGACTCGTTATTTTGTAATACAAGATAAGGCAAAACCAGAAAACAAAAGAGAGAAAAAGAAAAGAGAAAAAGAAGAAAAAAGAAGATGAGGAAAGATAGGAAAGAAGGCAGTTACTCCATCTCGCCTCCAGGTGGCATGCCCCCTGCTCCAGGCCCTGCAGGTCCCTTGCTCTTGGAGCTGATCATGTCATCTATCCTCAAGATCATGTTTGCGGCGTTGCCTGCGGTCACAAGCTCCTCTTCCTTGACCTTCTTGGGCTCTAGTATCCCGAGCTTTGCCATGTCGTTTATCTTGTTGCCGATTATGTCTACTCCCATCGCCTCGCCGTCCTTGGTCCTGTGCTTGTTCCTTAGCTGCACTATTGTCTCTATTGTGTCCATGCCTGCGCTCTCCGCAAGGGTCTTCGGAATCGCCTCCAAGGCATCAGCGAACTTTTGTATGGATAGCTGCTCCCTGCTTCCGACCTCGTTCGCGTAGCTCCTGAGCTCGTTTGCGAGAACCATCTCTATCGCCCCTGCGCCTATGACATACTTGCCATCCTTTATCGCGGCGCTCAGGGCGCCTACGACGTCCACTACAGCCCTTTCCTCTTCGTCGACGACCTGCTGTGTGCCGCCCCTTATGAACAGCGTCACGCTCTTCGGATCCTTGCATTTCTCTACGAAGACCATCTGTTCCCCGCTGATCTTCTTTTCCTCCACTACTCCGGCGAACCCCATATCCTTCTCGCTCAGGTCGTCTAGGCTAGTGGCAATCTTCGCTCCAGTGGCCTTCGCAAGCTTCTCAATGTCGCTCTTTTTCACCCTCCTGACTGCCATTATGCCTTCCTTTGCCAGGTAGTGCTGCGCTATGTCATCGATCCCTTTCTGCGTGAATACGGCGTTAGCCTTGCTCTTCTTTATCTTCTCTACCATCTCCTTGAGGATCTTCTCCTCCTGCTGCAGGAATGCCTGCATCTGCTCAGGGGACGTTATCTCTATCCTCGCGTCAGTCTCCGTTTTCTCTATCTCTAGAGCAGCATCAAGCAGCGCAATCTTCGCGTTGTTCAGATACTTCGGCATGCCCGGATGCGAGATCTCTTTGTCTATGAGTACCCCGTTTATGAGCTCCGTGTCGCTAATGCTGCCTCCCGCTTTCTTCTCTACTTTGACAAAATCCGTATCTATATCGATCTTACCAGCCCCATTAGTGGTCATCACTTGCTTTATCGCCTTTATAATGAGTTTCGCGATAGCCGCCTTCTCCTCCTCGGTTCCTATGTTCTTCGAACCCAAAGTGACAAGCGCAATCTTCTGCAGCACAGAATCGTCCTTCACGTCTATGACTTTCGCGTGCTTGTCAAGTATCTCCACCGCCTTCGCGGCCGCAATCTTGTATCCCTTTATTATGGTTGTAGGGTGCACGGCCTGTTCAAGAAGATCTCCTGCTCCCTTAAGCAGTTCTCCAGTGAGGATCACTACCGTAGTAGTCCCATCGCCGACCTCCTTGTCCTGAGTTTTCGCTACGTCGACCATTATCTTTGCAATAGGGTGTTCCACATTCATTTCGTTGAGTATGGTGGCTCCATCGTTAGTTATGACAATGTCCCCGAGATCGCTCACAAGCATCTTATCCAGGCCCTTTGGGCCCAACGTAGTCTTCACTGCGTTTGCGACAGCCATCGCTACAGCAATATTTACTCTCTGTGCATCCCTTCCGAGGATTCTGTTCGCACCTTCCGGCAGGTAAAGTACCTGTTGTCCGCCAAATTGATTTTCAGCCATTCATTTCACCTTTATTATATTAAACATCAGAAAGATTGCAGACCTTCAACGTCAAAGCCAAAGGATAAAATAGGGTTATAAAATTCACCCCCACTGCTAATAATACCCATCGTTAAAGTATATAAATTTTACTATTTTTATCTCGATACACAGATAAAGCAAAAGTAAACACAGTACGGCTTACGCAATCGCGACAATCTTAAATTACTTCACGCTTAATCCTGTGGTGTGTGACGGCATGTCAGATGGGCAAGAACAGGTACGAAAAGGGCAGAATATGCATCCATCATTCCTCAACACACTGAGGCAGAAGGAGAGGGTAAAGCAGAAGCTTGCAGGCATAAAGCACAAGATAGGCATATACAGCGCAAAGGGAGGAGTCGGAAAGACCACGATAGCCGTAAACGTGGCGTACGCACTGAAGGACAAGGGATTCAAGGTCGGGCTTCTCGACGCTGACATAGACTGCCCTAATGTGACGATGTTCCTCGGGATAGAGGAGAAGATGAACAGGGAATATCCTCTGATTCCAGTGACTAAGGATGGCATAAAGGTCGCGTCAACAGCCATGGTAACAGACGAGCTGAAGAAGCCGATAATTTGGAGGGGTGCGCTGATAACGAAGATGCTTGGCGATTTTTTCGAGAACACGGATTGGGGTGATCTCGACTACCTGGTAATCGACTTGCCGCCTGGCTGTTTACCCGGGGATACACTTGTGACTATGTCCAATGGTTTTCCAAAACCGATAAAAGATGTAAAGCCCGGTGAGTTTGTGCTTAGCTACGAAAATGGTCGTTTAGTCAAAAATAAAGTAATAAACGTTATTTCACAGGGTGAACAGGAGGTTTTTAAGGTAAAAACGCCAAACAGGACAATTATTGCCAGCTCTAATCATCCCTTCCTTAAGTATCATCGTAATCTTTATTGGAAAAAACTATCCGGTCTGCGCGCAGGCGATAGAATAATTGTCGTAAACAACATTAATAACGGAAAGTCTATGAAATTGCCACACCCAAAAGAGAGTGTTCATAATACCCAAACCCATATAACATTACCCAAGGTTACTAACACCGATTTTATGCGGATAATAGGTCATTTTATAGGTGACGGTTATGTTCGCATCAACAAGAAAAAGGATTTGATTATAGGTATTAGGATATGCGAACCTGTCGGGAGTAAATTTAGGAAAAAATATGAGAAACTTTATAAGAAGGTGTTCAATTGCAATATCTTCCCCGACGGTAATAACCAATTTGCAGTAGATTCCCGCGTTATTGTGAAACTTTTTTCGTTTCTTGACCTGAATCACTATGCTAGAAAGAAGTCTGTACCAGAATGGGTTTTCTCGTTGCCATTGGAACAAAGGCGAGCATTTATAGAAGGGTACTCAGAGGCTGATGGATGCATAAGGCACAGAAAAGAATTAAAAGTATTACACGATAAGGACGGACATACAAAAACCGTGTTTATCGAACACGATGTTGTATCATTAGAAAGTACCAATGAAAGACTAATACGGCAGATGCATGCCTTATGTCAAATAAGCGGAATTCGAAGTCAAAATGTAAGGACTAGAACAAAACAAGGCAATATATTCCCTGATGGACACTCCACTAGGCGAAGCGTCAGTTTTGCGTTCGAATATTCAAAAAAAGTCACCGATGAGCAATTCAAGATCGCTAGAATAAAATCGATAGAACCTATAGGTTATAAAGAAACATATGATTTGCAACTCGAGAAGCAGCAGAGTTTTATAGCTGAGGGTATGGTGGTGCACAACACGAGCGATGCGCCGCTTACAGTTATGCAGCTGCTTGACATGGAGGGGTTCGTGATAGTCACGACCCCTCAGAAGATCGCAGCGATAAACTCCATCAGATCAGGCCTCATGGCGAAAAGGCTTGGGATGGCAGTCCTTGGCGTGGTGGAGAACATGTCAGGAAGCAAGGCGAGCGACAATACCCTCAATGTAGCAAATGAACTCGGCACGGAAGTAATCGGCACTGTAAAAGAAGACATCCGATTCAAGGAACTGTCAGATTCAGGCAAGGTACCGCTCTATGCCGATCACGAAGTAGAAGAAGAATTCTCAAAAATAGTTGACAGACTGCTGCACTAAAGCGAATCGGAATAATTATTTGGCAGGTCCCCCTCTGACGATGTCATGCTTTCTGCGGTTTTCGGCAGCGTTCAGTGGCCTTCTGGGTCGAATTCTCATAGAAAGTTATAAGTATCTGATATAGCTCATCAGGGTATGTGGAGGCGGTACTCTAGGTTTTTGGCATGAGCGGCAGCAGTTTCAAGAGCCAGAAGGAGATAGAGAGGAAGTTCATAATAGACAACGTGCCAAAAGACCTAGACGGCTTAAAGCATTCCGAAATACTGCAGGGATACATAACCTATTCAGAGCACGGCGACGTGAGGGTCAGAAAGGAGGGAGATGAGTACCTGCTGACGGTTAAGAAGGGTTCGGGGATAGAGAGGGATGAGACAGAGGTAGAGATTTCCAAGGGGCAGTTTGACAGGCTGTGGAAGTCCATCGAGAGGCAGGTAGAGAAGACAAGGTACGAGGTGCCTGTAGGAGACCATATCGCATACATCGACGTCTACAAAGGAAAGCTTGAAGGTCTGGTAGTGGGGGAAGTCGAATTCAAGTCTATATTTGAAGCAAAATCGTTCGAGGCCCCCTTATGGTTTGGGAGGGACGTAACAGAAGACGAGTACTACAAGAACAGGAACCTTAGCGGGATGAGTGAATTCAATGCGCAGAAATTCGTGCGTGGTCTTATAGAGGTCCCAAAATACCCGCTCGAAAAGGGGATAAAGGAGGTATTGCACGATATAGACGCTATGTTGAAGAACGCACCCGGACCAGTAGTGGTCGAGATAGCAGGAGGTTCGGCTTCAGGCAAGACCAGTGCCGTAGCTGACAAGGTGGCAGAGTCTCTAGGCGATCAGGCACTCAAGATATCTATGGACGACTACTACTTCGGCGTGAACTACATGAAGCGCAAGGAAGCGGAAGGCATAAAGCTGAACTTCGACCAGCCAGAAGCGATTGACCTGGAATCGCTCAGGACAGACATCGCAGCCCTAAAA
>JAJYZH010000023.1 GCA_021800135.1 Microcaldota archaeon | reverse complement strand
AGCGGGAGAGAAACGCGGGTAAGAAAGAGGTGAAGAAAGCGCAGGACGAAATAGATTACTCGAGATTTTACAATCCTGATGGTTATCTGGATTAATCTACTTATTGCCTTTATGATTTGTATATAGGGTATCTTACACCACGCCATTCTATATACTGCATATTTTTTGCATACAGCAAGTTCCTTATATAAATAAATGGCATTAGCAGAACAAGCAGCGCGATCAAGACGCTTCTCGACCTTGTCCTAGCATATGATCGGAACATGCTGTTTGCAGTATGCAGCAGCAAAACCAAGAATATTGGGGATATGAGTATTGCAAGGACTATCCCGGAGATTAGCAAGAGCGCCTCAGCAGTGTAGAATACAAGTCCAAAGATAAGGTTTCTCCTGTATCCTAGCAACGTAAGCGCTGTCTGCCTGTTGGCCCACTCGAAGAAGGTAGCCGCAGATTCATCGCACTGCACACTGGGCGTTGCGTCTCCTACGTATTCCAGGCCCATATTTCTGGCCTTTACGGCCTTGGTCACACATATATCGTCTGATACGGAGTAGTCCGAGTTTGTAAGCAGTTCCATGAACTCCGCGTCAACCAGATCATTCCGGAACGCCATGGAGCCTCCCCATCCGAACCGTGTTATCTCGCTTTCCATCAGGCCAATCCCTACCAATCCCCATACCATCTTGGCATATGACCAGAGATTGTTGCGATGCGGCACGAATATGGGAAAAGTACTTGCGAGCCCTATATTTCTGTTGCGCAGAGGAGCCACCAATCTGACCAGCCATCTGTTACCTACAAGCACATCTGAATCAAGCACCACATATACTCTGTATCCCCTAAAGCGTCTCAGAGCCGTAGCTATCGCTTTTACCTTACCGCTGCACTTGTTGCACCGCACATCTGATATTATGTATTTTATGCCTGCTTCTTCGATCGCCTTTACAGCGCTGTCTTTTTGGTCGTCGACCACGGCTACGATGTCAAAACTCCCCTTATAATTTTGGTTTTTCACAGCCTCAAGATTCTTCCGCATCTCTATGTCAATCCCTTTTACCGGCAGGATGACGAGCGCCTTAGGATACCAGGGCTTGAAGACGCGCTTCTTCTCCCTCTTGGCGTATCCTGAAATGTCGAATATAAGCATGGCTATGAACACTATCGTTATGAATGCGGCATATATCGTGAGAAGAGGCATGCCTGGCACCTAACCCACTCAGAGGTTGCGAGCACATCATATTAAAACATAACTATGCAAGGCTTTGAATCGAATAAAATATTCGCTTGGATTCAGAAAAGCAATTTAAACCTAATTGCGCAAATCCTTTTGGAAGGTGAATCTGTGGAGATGGAAGGCCAGGCCCAGGATGTCATGGAGGACAGCGTAAGAGTCCCTGACAGCCTAAAAGGCATGATGAAAAGGCAGGGCTACCACTTTGTGGGCAGGCACTCCGCGGTAAAGACCTGCGAGTACACTAAAAGCAGCCTTGAGGAGGGGGGCAAGGTCTGCTACAAGTGCAAGTTCTACGGAATAAGGAGCTGGCGCTGCATACAGTCTACTCCTGCGATAGGGTGCAATCTCGCATGCGCGTTCTGCTGGAGGATAATACCTGAAGAGGTCGGGATAAAATGGAATGAACTCAACGCACTGGGCGATTGGGACGACCCTGACCAGATTGTAGGGGGGATGATAGAGGAGCAGAGGAAACTTGTAAGCGGCTACAGGGGAAAGGGCAATGTTGATAAAAAAAGATGGGAGGAAGCAAACGATCCTGCGCATGTGGCGCTGAGCCTGACAGGCGAACCGCTCTTCTACCCGAAGATGAGCGCGCTTTTGGAAGCGTTCCACAGGCGGGACATAAGCACATTCCTAGTCACCAACGGTACAATGGTAAACGCGCTCAAGTCCCTTACAGTCCTGCCTACCCAGCTGTACGTCTCAATACAGGCCCCGAACAGGGATGTCTATGAGAAAACAGTGAGGCCGAAAACCTTGAATGCCTGGGATAACTTCCGGAAGTTCCTTGAGGTGTTCTCGTCGCTCAAAACCAGGAGGGTATTCAGGCTTACGCTCGTCAAGGGACTTAACATGCTTGACCCGCAGGGATATGCGGAGCTTATAGGCAAGGGCAAGCCTGATTACGTTGAGGTCAAAGGCTTTGCTTTTGTCGGAGGGGCGCGCGGCGAGGCAAGGCACCTCTCATATGATCAGATGCCAAAGAAAGACGAGATACTTGAATTTGCAGGCCAGATAGGCAGGTATTCCGGATACAAGTTAGCGGATTACCATGAGAGCAGCAAGGTCGCGTTGCTGTGTGCAACTGAGGAAGCGATGAGAAACAGGTTTATAAAGTTCAGGAAATGAAATCAGCGGCCCCATTTCTCCTTTGGGAACAGAATAACATAGAAGTTGACCATCCAGTGGCCTTTCTTCTCCTTTGTGGCATTTTGCGTATCCATCTGACCAGTCGTTTTTACTGAAAAGTACTGAGTAAAGTTAGGTTGGAATAGGTTTTTATAAGTATCGCATGCTGCATGCCTGGGCCATGACATCACTCTACATCCTTGTTCCAGTATATTACCTTGTACTCAGCCTTCGTGTCGATGCTCCTAATAGGCAGCCTGCCCAAGAGCACGCCCTCTATTTCCGCATAGTCCATCCTTATCTTTGAACTCCTGAATACTTTCTTGTGGTAGGATATGTCGTGCTTCTGGGCCGATTTCAAGTCGTCGAATATTCCGAGCGTGAAGAATGAGTAGCTGCCTATCAGCGGCGCCGTGATTACATACCTGCTGACCAGGGAATCGGCATCGTCGCTGACGAACGCCTTCCTCGCATTCGCAGACGAATCCTCATAATCCTTACCTACCCTGTAATTGGAGAGGAAGCTCATCAGCACCGTGTCCTTGGGCTTCTCCATCGTAAGGGTAAACCTGTTTATGTACTTCTCGTCGAGCAGCCTCTTGAACCTGTACGTGAGCGTGTTGAAATGCATGTTAAGCTGCTTCGAGAGCTTGGCGAAGTTTATCCTGGAGTTATCGTTGAGTATGCTTAGCAGGAGCTTGTTGGTATCGTCTATGCCTGTCCTCTTTATCGTCTCTGTCCTCAGCGGGAAGAAGCCCAGCTGGCGGTGGACCACCTCTGACGCGCGCCACGTTACCCCGTAATCAGACAGCTTAGGCTGGATGCTCTTGTCCCACAGTACGTATTCCGAGCTGGAGAAGGCGTTTGCGTATATTATCAGGTCGTATGACCCTTTAGTTTTCAGCACAAGTTGCGGTATGTAGGACCTTTCTAGTATCCTTTCGATCTCACCGTAATCAGGCTTCCTATCAAATTTCACCATTATAAGGTGCGGGCTTATGAGCCCCAGCGCCCTTTCGTTCAGGTCAAGCGTGTATCTTATCCCGAGCGCCTTTTCTGACGCCTTTATCCTGTCTGTGACAGTCTTCCTTGAGACCCCTACTGACTTGCTTATCTCGGATACAGACGCCCTGGAATTCTCAGAGAGTTTCCTGACTATGCGCCTGGTTACGGCAGTGTAAGCATCATTGAAACTGCTGTGGAATTCGTAATCATTCTCCACCCAATCCCCGATCTATTATGCAAAGGCAAGGTTTTTAACACTTCTTTTGCCACTTCGCAAAATAACGATAGTTGGCTGTTATTTTTAAACTTTTTAGAACTTTTAAATGGTTTGCCGTACAAATGTTAATCAGGTAGCATGAAGATCAGCAACATTGCAAACACATACCTGGTCCTGTCTCTGCTGACGGGAGCCCTGATGCCAGTAATGCTTTATATCGGGGGCGCAAACATACCTATACCTGAATTCCTGTTCCTGGCATACATTTTCGCCGTTCCGTCCTCACTGGTCTTTGTGCTGGCAAACGGCAAGAAAGGGAAACTTGTATCCATGCTTAGGAACAGGAGGGACCTCTCAATCGTTGCTGTAATAGGCATACTCAACTATTTCTTCCTGGAGTATGGCCTTACATACGCCGAAAGGTTCGTAAGCACATCGCTTGCGACCGTGATCTACAGGTCTTTCCCCATAATAATGTTCATATTCCTGCCGCTCGTGCTGAGGGAAAAGGTATCGCGCCTTCAGATAGGGGCGCTCCTTCTTGCGTTCGCAGGTTTCATAATAGCTTTTACGGGGGGGAACTTCTCGTTCTCCTCTGCTAACGGACCGATAATACTGTTTCTGATATTCATAGCCGTAATGAGCGCGCTTTCGAGCGTGCTGGTGAAGCGTTACGTGTTCGACATGGAGAGCTCGATGTTCGTGTTCAACCTTGCGAACATGGTGCTTTTCGGCGCGATGTTCGTCGCATCCTCCGGGGGCGGGCTGCACTTCAGCCTGCCGGACACAAGCGCACTCATCGCAATACTCTATGTAGGCATAGTCTACAATGTACTCACTGGCTTCATGTACTACAGCGCCCTCAGGATGATAAAGACCACGTTAGTGACTAACTTCTACTTCCTCTCGCCGTTCATAACTTTCGGTTTTGCCGCCGTCATACTCGGGGAACCGATCAGGCTCTATTACCTGCTTATAGCCGTATTCGTCTCTGTGGGGATAGTAATACAGAAGTTCGACAAAGTGGGGGGCAGCTATCTCAGCAAGGAGAAGAAGAAGCTTGAATATATGGTGTATGACATATCGAGCGCCTTCGTCAATACTAGGAACAAGGAGGTCTACAACGTCCTTAAGGGTAACGGCAGGGTCCTTGCCGTGAAAGTTGAGAAAGGCTGGCATAACAGGCTCGGCAACCTTATATATGAGATGAAGCAAGGCGGAGGGGGGAATTACATTAATGAGGTAAGGGTATATACGGACATGGATAGGAACAGCGTAAGCGAGGATGAGAGCGTATTCATAAGGGATATAATGGGGATAAAGGAGCATGAGGCCGCGCTCATATGTGCAGGGAACCCCAAGCACGGGGAGAGGTTCTTCACCGATTTCTCAGAGAGGATAAGATCCGACAGGGCAGATAAAATAGAGTCCTGAGCGGGGTGGACTGCTTAATGCAGCGTGTATGAAGACTGCGCCGGAAGAAACGCGGCGCGGGTTCCACCTATATCTTGCCGATTATCTCAACCCCTGGCTTCAGCGTCTTCTTTCCCGGCTCCCAGCTTGCGGGGCATACCTCTCCAGGATGGTCGCGCACATACACTGCCGCTTCCAGCTTCCTGAGTATCTCCTTGGTGCTCCTGCCCATGCTGTTGTCGTGAACGTCCATGCTCTTAAGGGACATGTCTGGGTCTATTATGAATGATCCCCTCAGCGATACGCCTTCGTTCTCCAGGTATGTCCCGAACTCGCTGCATATCTTGGCCGTTGGGTCTGCCAGCATAGGGTACCTGACCTTCTTTATCGAAGGGGAGGTATCATGCCAAGCCTTGTGCGAATAGGCTGTGTCGGTGCTCACGCTGAGGACCTCTGCGCCGAGCTTCTTGAACTCGTCATAGTATTCAGCAGCTTCCTCGAGCTCTGTCGGGCAAACGAAGGTGAAGTCTGCGGGATAGAATATCATGACTACCCACTTGCCTTTGTAATCGGAAAGCCTAACCTTTCTGATCTCCCCCTCGTAATATGCATCCGCATCAAAGTCAGGAACTTTCTCCCCTACTTTCACCATTTTAATCACACTTGCATTTGTTTTGGGGTTTTATTTAAATTTTATCAGTAAAAAAAAGGAGTCAGATAAATAATCGGAAGGATAAAAAAAAGAAGAAAAAGAAAAAAAAGAAAGCTGTGTTATTACTTCTTGCCGAAGCCTAGGCCACTCATTCCAGCTCCGATCATGCCGAGTATGAACCCGACTATCGCAGAACCGAACCAGATGTTCGAATAGACTCCCGCAGTGAGTATGAATAGTGCAAATGCCGCGATTGCTGTTTCGCAGAACGCGTACTTGCCAAGGAACTCACCCATTCGCGAGAAGTTCGCAAAGCTGGTTATGAATAGTGCTATAGAAGCCAATACCGCAGTGCCGTATAGCAGTGGTGTCCACAGGCTTCCGTATCCATTTAGGATTGTACTGAAGCTAGTGCCCATCAGGGCAATTATTCCTAGATAGATCAAGCTGCCTAGAAACTGCAGTACAAAGACAGCCGATGCATTTGACTTTGCCATTTCTATCACAGGATACTAAGCACTGGGTCCCTTTTTAAATATGCTTTAGGTATTCGGCAATAGTCAAACATACCTCCAATGGCAACTTCGTTCCAAAATAACGGAATAGAATAGTATTTTTAATCTAACGCGGCATATCTCAAATGAAAAGTGGATCAAATGCATGTTCTCAACCAGACGCCCCCTTACAACCTATTCGGGCTTGAGGAGCAGGATTATAATGCCGCAAGGATAGCGGTCCTTCCAGTGCCGTATGACTCTACTGTAAGTTATAGGAGCGGAGCCAGAAATGGACCTAGGGCGATCATAGAGGCGAGCAGGGGCATGGAGCTCTACAGCGAAGAGCTCGGGATTGACGTGAGCAAGGTAGGGATCTACACGCTCGAGGAGCTGGCCCCTGATTTCAGCTCTCCAGAAAGCATGGTGAACAGGATAAAGAAGGAGGTAGACGTGATCCTCCAGGACTCGAAGTTCCCTGTGCTGATAGGCGGCGAGCATACAATATCCCTTGGCGCCATAAAAAGCATAGCCGGAAGGGAGAAGGAGTTCTCTGTCCTGCAGTTCGACGCGCACTCCGACTCTAGAGACGAGTTCATGGGTGCGAAGGTATGTCACGCGACTGTCATGGCGAGGGCGAGGGAGATCGCGAAGGGCTGCTTCAGCGTCGGGGTGAGGAGCGTGGATGAAAGGAGCGCGGGGGAGCATGAGAAGGAGATACTTTTCATGAAAGACATGGGAGGCATGAGCGCAAAGGAGATAGCGGGGACAATATCGAAGAACACTGAGAGCAGCATATACCTGACTGTAGACCTTGATGTGCTAGACCCGAGCGAGATGCCAAGCGTAGGCACACCCGAGCCTGACGGGATGCGCTTCAGGGAGCTGGTTGATGTGGTAAAGGAGCTTGCAAAGACTAAGAGGTTCGTAGGGATGGATTTTACAGAGCTTTCCCCGATCCCTGGATTGATTGCGCCCGATTATCTGGCAGCGAAGCTGATATACCTTGCAATCGGAAGCATTTTCATAAAGAACGCGAGAGTATGAACAAAACGACAATAGAGGTATATGACAGTATAGCGCACAGGTACGCTGATACCCATTGGACCACGGATTTTTGGAGCAGGCAGTACAATGACTTTGAGAATCTGTTGAAGGGCAAAAGGATACTCGACTCAGGGAGCGGAGCCGGAAGGGACACCAAGCACTTCATCTCCAAAGGCTATGAAGTGGAAAGCATAGACCTATCCAAGGGGATGATAGAGGAGGCGCGCAAGCGCGTACCTGAAGGGAACTTCATGCGG
>JAJYZH010000022.1 GCA_021800135.1 Microcaldota archaeon | reverse complement strand
CAGGCTTGCAGAAGCGAGCGCAAAGACAAGGCTAGACCCCGTTGTGAATGAGAACGACGCGGAGAGGGCGATAGCGCTGTCGGAATTCATGTTCAAGACGCTCGCAGTTGACAGGGGAGGCAGGAGGGATATAGATACGCTGCTTACTGGGATGCCTAGGGAGAAGGTTGACAGGATAAACACAGTGCTTGCAATAATAAAGAACCTTGAAGAGAAGGAGGGAGGAATCGCCAGGATGAACAGGATAATAGAAGAAGGGGAAAAAGCAGGGATAGATTCTGGCAGCGTGGGCAAGTACATAGGCGAGCTTGAGAAGAGCGGGGACATCTTTACGCCAAAGCCGGGAGTGCTGAAGACGGTAAAACGTGAAAGCGAATAACCGCACTGAAAACGTGATTCGTTGGAACCTCAGATAAGCAGGAGCAGGCAGATGCTGAATATCTTCGTGATGTTCATGATAGTGCAGTTCTCGGGCCTGCTTCTGGCAACTATGGTGTTCAGCGGCTCTACATTCAGCGAGGTTTCCAGCACCCATGTGGTATCCTCCGCCGAGAACGCACTTTTCTACATTGTGTACATTGTAATATTCGCGCTGATAATTATATTTGTATCAAAGGTTTACAGGGGCAACAAGCTGTTCCTGGTTTTTGAAGGGGCAGTTCTGTTCTTGACATCGTTCTTCGTCTTCCTTATACTGGTGTCATATTTCACCAGTGGAGTGCAGGCGGCATTTTACGGAAACGGTTTGACTGTTGGACTTGTGGTGGCGGCCGTGCTTGCACTGGCGTTGGTAGTTGCAAAGAATAGAATACCTAAGCTGCGCAACACTGCGGCAATAATCGCGAGCATGGGCGTGGGGGTGGTGCTCGGGGTAAGCTTCAGCTTCCTGGCTGCGATGGTGTTTATGATGATACTCGCGGTCTATGATTTTGTTGCGGTCTTCATAACCAAACATATGATAACCCTCGCCAATGCGGTTACAGAGAGGAACCTTGCTTTTTTCATAGGCGCAAGTGAGATAGAGGCGTTGCCGCAGTCGGACTTCTCAAAGGCAGACATCAGGAAGTACGAGAAGATGAGGACGAATGCTGAAAAGAAGATACCGCAGATTGGGGACCTTACAAGGAAGAAGCTTATACCGGTAGAGGTGCCGGTTATGCTTGGAACGGGGGACCTTGGTGTCCCGCTGATGGTAAGTGTATCTGCCTACAGCGTAACCCTTAACTTCATGCTGAGCTTCTTCATAACACTGGGCTCAATCTTCGGACTGATTATAACTATGTATATACTGGTAAAGGCGAAGCGTGCATTGCCTGCAATACCGCCACTGCTGTTAGGCATACTAATCTTCTTGGGCTTTTATCTGCTGCTGCGATTATAACGATTTTAGTAATTCAGAAAACGAAATTAAAGGCAAATAATAAAAGGATAGGTATGGTATTATTGAGTGGATTATATGGTTAGAGCATATGCTGCATTGCTTCTGGCTGCGATGATTTCGCTTTTGCCAGTTTCTTACGTAGCCGCGCAATCCTTTATAGGTAGCGCAGAGATACACGCACCGGCGGTAATAGTCTCAAACAATACAGGAGTATTGACGCTCATCAAGCTTACGGCGACAAGCGGCAACGGCAACGTGAACATCACAGGGCCAAGTGAGGTAGGGTCATCGACCATAGATTCCGCAATCACGGCGGCGAAGTATGCGTCGTCTCTTCTTGGGTTGAATTTCAACAACTACAATTTCAATTACAGCATACTAAACAGCGACGCCATAAACGTATCCGGGCCTAGCGCCGGGGCGGCGATGACCATTCTTGCCGTGTCTGCGCTTTCCGGGAGGCCGCTTCCAAGCAACTTTACTATGACTGGAACGATAAACAGCAATGGCAGCATCGGTCTTATAGGAGGAGTCTACGACAAGGCAGGCGCCGCGAAGTCAAACGGCATGGATTTTGTGCTTGTGCCTGCGGTCCCTTCCAACAGCAACGAAGACATGCTGTATACCCTAACCCAGGACGAGTTCGGCATACCTCTCGTCCAGGTTGCAAACATAAGCCAGGCAGCGCAGTATGCGCTTTACCATGAAAGCATATCTGGGCATGCCTCTTCGTTCACTCCTTTCGTGGATTACAATGTCAGCCTGCTGCCAAATGCGGGCATCGAATGCTCGAACGGATGCAACGAGAGCCAGTTCGGAGCGCTTGCAGCATTCACATACAATTTAACGCAGAGTTCGATAAACGGGCTGAAGGCATACCCTGGATTCTCAAATGTAACGCAGCAGCTCCAGCTCATATTGGACCAAGCTGAGACAATGGGGGTGAAAGGTTACTATTATATGGGGGCGGATCAGAGTTTCCTTGATTATATAACCTCATACTATTTCAATCAGCATAACGCCACGAAGAGCTCAGGCATAGCTACGCTTGACAGCATATCAAACTCGTGTAGTTCGCTCGTTCCCCCGCAGCTTACAAGCACGAACTATGAGTATGTGATAGGGGGAGAGCTTAGACAAGCATGGGCCAATTACACAATAAGCCAGGATATAGGCATTTACAACGCAACCGCGATAGACACCGACGGGGTGTTGCAATCGTTGTATTCGGGGGCTGAAGCCCAGGGGTGGTGCGAAGCTGCAAGCTATATGTACAATGTCTCGGCTTCGATTGGAGGGACCCCGGTAACCCCGAACTCTGCCCTCAGGGGGATCGCACAGAGCGACATAAGCAATGCACAGCAGTACGGGAGCAACTTTTATCTTACCACGGCCCAGAGCGCATTCAGGGCAGGCAACTACCCGCTGGCGATACTTGACTCTGAATATGCGTATGCATTTTCAAACGCTACTGCCAGCTTCGGGGATGGAACCGGCATGTTGCTCAACATGACAACGCGCCTGGCAGACAATTCCACTTTCGGGGCATGGGCATCTCAATTCGCAAATGAGGCTATGTTCTACGTTGGAGAGGCGCTGATGGCGGGCAACTCAACCGAGGCGCATGGCTATGCGACCACTGCCTATTCTACGGCGCTTCTCGCCAACGGAGTGAGCAACGATACGATGCTGATAAACAAGAACCTTGTGGCAGCGCCTCCGCAGGCAGCCGGGAACTATGACAGCGAGTTCTCTTCTATGCTGACGGCGCTTGCTGGCATTGAGAAGGCCATGCTTGCCATATTCATAGTTCTTGTCGGCATACTTGTCGCTATCATAGCAACATTTATAGCACTTCTCGTACTCATTAACAAGAAGGTCAGCGCCGATGGGACATATGATGCAAAGAAGGCAGCGAGTAGAAGACGCTGATAGATTTCGAGACGTGATGCAATGACAACTCCGGGAAAGAAATGCGTATCCTGCGGAAGGCTTACCCATTCCTACACTGAATTCAAGTGCCCTAAATGCGGAAAGGGCGTCATAGTCAGGTGCGACCACTGCAGGGAGATATCAAACCAGTACAAGTGCGAAGTGTGCGGATTCACAGGGCCGTGATTTTATGGCGAAGGTAGGCGCTCTGTTTAAGATATTCACCGAGGACGGCAAGCTCGAGGAGGTAATGGAGAAGATAAAGAGCGAGCTGAAGCCGCAGGATATAAGGAGCGAAGAGCTCGCATTCGGAATAAAAGTAATAAAAGCGCTTTTCGTATTTGAAGACTCTGAAATGGGCAGCTCCAGCATAGAGGAGAAGTTGAAGAAAGTAGAGGGAGTTAGCGAGGTCGAGGTAGAGCAGGAGAGCTTACTGTAAGGTGCGGAAGCCCTGCGCGTGCCGTGGATTGCGCTCTTTACAGTTATAGTTTTCTCTCAAGTTTTGTGTAAAGAAGGTATTGGTCAAACATAGCATTAGTCCAAATGGTCTATTGAAGGACAGATCACGCATAGCATACTATAGGTAGTTAGAGGATTGCTGATGTGACATCCTCCCACGACTGAAGTCGTGGGCTTCCAGCCTCAATTCAGATTCCGTTGCGAAGTTTCCTTCTGCGGAATCTCTCATTTACTGAGGCGTTTAGTTCCTGCTTCTACGGCACGACTTGCATATCCCTTTGCGATATGTATAGGTTGAAGTCTCCACAGTCTTGACTTCCCGAATGTCCTTCTGTAGTTCAATTTTGAATAGTTGATTGATTATGGTTTTACGCCACATTTGATATAAGATTTTTATTAGCTACTTTTCCCAGCATGGTATTTATATCCCTCCAATGACTACCTTGCCAGTAGACCTTCCTGCACTTCCTACAGTAGTAGAAGCTCTCATACTCAATGGATATGCCTTTTTTGACGAGTTTTGATGCCCGTTCTTTTGATATCTTGGTTAGGGAAGAATTACACATCGGGCATATTTTTTCGCTGGCTTTCGGCTTGAGTTTCAGTGCTTTTATCACATACCTTAACTGGCTATCGAGTTGCTTATCACTTATGAGCAGGGACTCGACTCCAAGCTTGCGCGCCCTTGCATTGAGGGCGCGGTCAGACGTGAGCAGTATCGATCCCGTGCGCTTCGAATATTTCAGGAGCCTGTCGTCTTCCACGTATCTGGGGTTCTCCACGCTGATCCCGAAGAGCCTAAGCCAGCGCGCCAGCTTCGCCAGCATAACGTCAGCCACCAATCTATCGTGCTTCTTTGCTTGCGGCAAGGTATACCACTAAGTGATATTGCCACAGATAGGTTTTTGCGTTTTTGCATATCGGTACGGCTGCGTTCTTGCTGGCTTTCGAAACACAGGCGAGCCGGAGCGCGGGCGGATTGGTGAACGGCAGTTCTTGGAGTCGTGCGTGATTTAGGTAATACTTTTATTCTTGCGTTTCCAAGCTATTACCGCTACTTGTAAGTGTCTAGATGATTGGGAGGATAGAGCTCACGAACTGGAAGACGCACGCCGACACCAGGATAAACTTCAGGAAGGGCACGAACGTGCTCATAGGGATCATGGGGGCTGGAAAGAGCTCGGTCATGGACGCCATATCGTTCGCGTTCTTCGGCACGTTCCCCGCGCTGAAGCACAAGAGGGTCAGCCTAGAGGGAATTATAACCAACAGGCCTGAGGAGAAAGAGAGCGCCGAAGTGAAGCTAGAATTCTCCGTTGGTGGCAACGACTACAGCGTGAGGAGGATTGTTGAAAAGGGAGGGGGGAGCAGCGCCCTGCTGAAAAAGAACGGCTCCAACCTGCAGACCCAGCCGGAGAGAGTAAATGAGGAGATAGAAAAGATACTCGGACTGAACTACGATACGTTCTCCAGGGCGATATACGCAGAGCAAAACAGGCTCGACTATATGCTGGAGTTGAGGAAGGGGGACAGGAAGAAGCAGATAGACGAGATGCTGAACCTCGACAGGTTCGCAGCGGCCGAGGAGAACGCCACCAGCCTGATAAACAACATAAGGAACGCCATAGCGGATGAGGAGACCATGCTGTCTGGCATAGACCTGAACGTTACGAAAGGGCAGCTCGAAAAGCTGTCCGAGGAGAGGAAAAAGGTAGAGGAAGGAATAAGAAAGCTTGACAGCGACAGAGCCGGCAAGGCTGAGGTAGTAGAAGGCAAAAGGAAGGAGATGGAAGGCTATAGGAAGGATTATGAAAGGAAAAAGAAGATAGGGGAGGAGGTGAGCAGCCTATCCGGGAGAGCCGAAACACTCAAGAAGGAGATAGAGAAAATAACGAAGATGGAAATAGACAGCAAGGAAACAGCACGGCTCATAGAGGAGTATGGCAGGAAATCAGACGCCCTGAACGAAGAGATTGGCAAGCTCAAAATTGAGGAAAGAGAAAGGGCGAAAAGAGTAGGTGAACTTGAGGGCAGCATTGCAACGCTGTCGAAGAAGGTTATTGAGAAAAACAGGCTGGAGGGCGAACTATCCAAGGAGAAGCCAGAGGAGCTAAAACGCATTGTTGAAGAGAGGACGGAACTGTCAAGGAAGATGGCAGATGCGGTGGCAAAGTCCAGAAGCAGGCTGGAAGAGGAGGAGAAGTGGAAGAAGGAGCTCGAGAAGCATCTAGGTGCGTGCCCCATCTGCAGGAGAGAACTTGACGAAGCGCTCCGGAAGAAACTTATCGTGGAGAGAGATGAACTGATAGGGAGGCTCGGTGCAGAGATAAAGGCAGGAGAAGCCGAAAAAGCCAAGGCAGAAAAGGAATTGAAAGAGTACGCTGAGAGGTATGACAAATCGGTTAGGATTGCGGAAAGGGTAAAGGAGTACGCAGGTGTAGAGAAGGAGGTAGATGAGGCCAGATCGGAGGCGGAAAAGGAGAGGAAGGAGGACAACAGACTCGTATCCAAGATTGATGAGAGGAGCAGGCAGCTGGAGGCCGAGAGGAACGCGTACAACGATGCGAAGACTAAAATGGAATATGTCAACAGGAAGAACAACTACGAAAGAGAACTAGCCGAAGAGGCCGGCAGGATGGAGAAGCTGAAGAGGGAGGGAGAGGGGATAAAGGTCGATGAGAAAAGGCTGTATGAATTGCAGGACATGCTAACGGCCGACAGCGCAACGCTCAGTGACCTGAAATCGAAACTTGAGGGAGAGAAAAAGTATCTCGATAGTATTGTTAAGCAGATAGATGACAAGGCGAAGGAGATAGGCAGGTTTGAGGCGATGAAGGCCGGGATAGAGTCCAGGAGGTTCATCGTCAATGACCTCAATAAGTTCAAGAGCGCACTCGTAGACACTGAAGCGTTGCTGAGGAACAATCTTGTGCAATCGGTCAACTCCATATTGCAGAGCCTGTGGCCCAAGCTCTACCCATACGGTGACTATACATCCCTTAGGCTGACAGCACAGAGGGACGACTATGTCCTTGAGATAAACGCGCCGAAAGTAGGTGAGGACGGTTGGAGCGAAGTCGACAGCGTGGCAAGCGGAGGCGAAAGGAGCATAACTGCGCTTGCTCTCAGGGTCGCACTCTCGATGGTGATAGTGCCGAACCTCAGGTGGATGATACTGGACGAGCCTACGCACAACCTGGACAGGGCAGGAATCTCGAAGCTCATAGAGGTGCTGGGCGGCGCGCTTCCGAGCATAGTAGAGCAGGTCTTCATAATAACGCACGACGAGAGCCTGCGCGACATAAGCTCTGCCTCTGTATACGTCTTAGATAGGGACAAAGCCGCGAACGGGACCACTACAGTAGGGGGAATATCGTAGTTTGCCTGCTCGCCTTCTGGCACGGCAATCAAAGAATTATTAGTTTTAATGACCACTATATTTTGATTGGATGGCGGGGCCAAAACGAGCGGGAATACTTATTGCCATACTTTTATTCGTACTCTACGCCGCGATTATGCAGTCAAACGTAATACATGCCGGGAGCATACTTTACGATTGTTAAGAGAAAGGCGAAGGTCGTCAAGAAGAAGGCAAAGGAGATAGGGACATTGAAGAAGGTCAAGAAAGGGGTAAGGGTAGAAAGGAGGCTTAAGAAACCTATGCTGAGAAGGAAGCGCGCAGCGAGGAAGAGGAAAACGCCAGCGGGAAGTGCCGTGAGGAGAGGCAGGACGACGAGGCGTAGAAGTCGAAGATGAATAGCGGGCTTCTTTTCGCCGCCAGCTTCGGACCTTTAATTCTTTATCTTATCTTGCTGCTTTTTAGATCTCGCTGAGGCCGAAGTTTTCCTTTGCCTCTCTCGTTC
>JAJYZH010000021.1 GCA_021800135.1 Microcaldota archaeon | reverse complement strand
GGTGCTTACATAAACCATGGTGGTGCTAGGATCAGCATGCCTTGCGAACCTGCGGGTAAGCACTAGGTTGCCATTGGTCTGCTTTGAGAAGCTGGTTATGGTGTAATGCCTTGGCTGTGCATGGTGAGCCTGTACAGGCTTCTGGCTTGACGCCCAGCTACCGACTCTTCAGAAGTGTCATAGGTTTGGTCTAAACCAGCCTTGATTACATAGTATCTGAACCTATTCCTAACGTAATTCGGTTCTACAAAAGGAACATTCCTTCGGCTCTTTTCAGGACTTCTGAAGAAGATATAGTAGAGAGCCTTCTGAATGTCTGCTTCATGCTTCGCTATGAAGGCCAACGTGTCCTTGAACAACTGGTTCGGGAGAAGTAATGTGTCAATTACTTTAGCTTTTTCAGTTTTCAAGGTAATCTCTCGCGTCTCGAAATTGATGTCTTTTATGTTGACTCTGACAGCTTCTCCTATTCTAAGCCCAAGCTGTGCTTGATAGCTGAATATAAGTCGAAACTTGTCATCGTCTATAACCCTGAAGAACTGGGTTATCTGACTATCGGTAAACGCCTTTGAGAGCGAGCTATACTTCGGCGTTTTCCTCTTTCCTGCAAACCTCTTGGTTTGCGTTTGATGTAGAATTGATTGAAGTTGCTGGAGTTGGTGCCATGACACTTGCATGGCTACTTGCTTTAGAATTTCAGAAAATTCACCTAAATCCTCTTTTCCAAAATTCTTGCTACTGGATTTCTGAATCCAGTTCTGTCGTCGGTTTTTATCTGTGCAGGGGGAGGGATTCGAACCCACGTAGGTCCTAAGACCACAGGATCTTAAGTCCCGCGCAATTTTCTGTGGCTCTTTGCCGGACCAGACTCTGCCACCCCTGCATTTTTACTCAAGCGTACATGGAGGGACTTGTATCGTTTACTACTTTCTTGTAGTTATCGTGCGTGTCTTTCCCCTTTTTCATTAGGTCCCTGATTTTTGTCTCTACCTCCTTCGCCTCCTTCTCCAAGTCACTTATATCTATGCTTAGGCTGATCATCTTATTAAGGGCAAGTATGGCTATTTCTGCGTACTTCGGATCCACGATATCGCTTGCGACGGGTATCAATATGTCAACATCATCCATATTGTCAAGCACGGCGTTGCTGAGCAGAAGCGCGCTGACTCCTATCGAAACACCGTCAGATATTAGGTTCAGCCCTGAACCCTTTGCCAGTTTTTGCAGCGAAGGCGTGGATGCTATTGCGAAGGCTTTCTGTAGAGTTGTGTTCTGCTGCGGTATCCCCCCTATCGAAACTATCCTGCTGAACTTGTTGTCCTTTATGAATTTGTACAGTTGTTGCGAGAGCTCATAGATTATATTGATGGGTATGGCAAATTCTGCAAATACTGTGCATATCTTGTATTTATCGCTGTAATATATCCTGACTGGTTTCATCGGAGTGCCGCCATGCACTGATACGAGCGGTGGAAAGTCGTTGCTGTCTATATAGCCGGCATATGAAAGCCCCAACTTGTCTATTATATAGCTTATCGCCATAGGGCCTACCAGACCGGTCCCGGGGAAGCCTTCGATAAATGTGTAGCCTTTGAAATCCTTCTCTTTTAGCATTTTTATCTCTATCATAACGTCACTGCTGAACTTTGACAAATAGCATTAATAATTGTTTTGTTCGGCGCGTTTTATCGGAACGCCGCATTCACGGCCATTGGCGTGTATACTTATTCGACGATACTTCGACGATAGATATTTAAATCTGACGTGTATGTATTTGTATAGGTGAAATTATGGAGAGAATCGGAAAGGAGAAAATAGATAGAGAGGATGGATATCTCTATTTCATAGGCAAGGACGGATATGCATGGAGAACGCCTATGAAGACGAACTCACGCGGCAGAAAGGCGAAGGTTGGAAGCGAGAAGATATCCAGGCAGGAGGGATACCTTTACTTCGTTGACAAGGCCGGCTACATAGCAAGGGCCAAAATGAACAGAAGGGGAAGGAGATAATCCTAACTTAATTTCTTTTATTTTGATTTTATTTTTTAAAGGAGGTGGATTCTGGTTTCGCTATTGTGAAATTTATTGCATGCAGGACATTTCTATGGCATGCGCGCCTTGTCTCCAATCCTTATCCTGTTTTCCCTTACGAATCCTGAATTGAGTTCCACTACATACTTCGAGGGTTTCTTGGATTTGTAACTTGTGAGATCGAATCCTGATAGGGGTTTTGCGGACTCTATTATACTTACAACCCGCATCTTGTTGTCTAGCCAGAGTATGTCTATGCTGAACCGCATGTTCTTCATCCAGATGGGGTGCGACCCGTCGTCGGGAAAAATAAATAGCATGCATTCGTTATGCTTCATAGGCTTCCTGAACATTAATCCAACAGTCATCTTTCTTGGGGTATCCGCTATCATTGCATTTAGCCTCTTATTTGACAGGATCATCTGCTTCCTCTCAAAAACCAGGCCGTATGAGATTATGCGGAATAGGCACATGCGATCATTTTGTAATTGATATGCTCTGTTCCCTCATGAACTGCTGCAGATAGAATTTACTGCCTGTACCCTTGCCCGTAAGGCCGCTGCCTTTCCACCCAACAAATGTATGCAGGCCTACGATTGCACCGGTTGTCGCGCTTATGCCCCGGTTTATATAGACAACGCCTGCCTGTATGCTGTTTGAGAACTCCTTGATCTCTTTTCTACTCTTGCTGTACAGGCCGGAAGTAAGGCCGAATTCCACGTCGTTCGCCTTCTGCAGCGCATCGTCGAAGTTTTTATATGAGTCGACAAGGAGTATCGGTACGAAAAGCTCTTTATGGAATAGTTCATGGTCGTGCCTGAGTTCGGCTATAGTGGGCTCCACGTAGTAACCCCCGGTGCCAGTGTGCACGGCATTGCCGCCATAGAGAAGCCTGCCTGAGGATTTTATCCTTTCTACAGACTCTATATAGCGTTTGTATGCGCTTTCGCTTATGACGGGGCCTATATAGTTCTCCTTTTTCAGAGGATCCCCTATCTTGAAAGAGCGTGTCTTCTCTATCAACTTGCTTAGGAAAAGCTCTTTTATCGATTCATGGACGTAAACTCTTGAGAGGGCGCTGCACTTCTGCCCCGCAAACCCGAAGGCAGCACTGGCTACTCCTGACACGGCGGTGTCAACATCTGCATACTTAGATACTATGGCAGGGTTTTTGCCGCCCATCTCAACTATGAATACTTTCTGCGAGCCTGCGCCAAACACCTTTGATATCATTTTTAGCCCCGTATCGCGAGAGCCAGTGAATACGATTCCGCTTACATCCCTGTTCACTACAAGCTCGTCTCCTACCTCGGATCCCGGACCCGTTACGTAATTGAAAACCCCGTCTGGCAAACCGGCCTCTTTTAACAGCTTGTATAGGGTGTATCCCGTGAGCATTGTCATGTTATCTGATGATGACGGTTTGAATACAACGGTGTTCCCGGTTATCATGGCGCCTACGCTCATGCCTATAGATATTGATACGGGGAAGTTGAACGGTGCGATTACCCCGAATACTCCGTAGGGCTTCATGCTTATTACAACCTTCTCAGCGTTTGACGGGGCGCCCTGAAATCCAAGCTGGGACTTTGCGCTGCTCTCTGCAAGCGAGGTCTTCCTGGAATATCCTTTATTCGCTTCCAGATCGTCTGCGTAATATCTCATGAAGTCTATTGCCTCATCGACTTCCCCTATTGACTCATATCTTGATTTGGCATTCTCAAAGCTAAGGACTGCCGCAAGCCTGAACTTATTCTTTGAGAATACTTCAGCGGCGTTCCTGAACAGTGCGGCCCTTTCCCTGTAATCTGTAGCCCTCCACGTCTTAAACGATTCTGTTGCTGCACTCACTGCCTGCTTTGCGTTTTCCCTTGTCCCTTTTTGAAAATATCCTATTACAGTGGTACCGTCAATAGGCGATTTCTCTGCCAGGGTATCCTGCGCATATACCTCTTTTCCGCCTATCATCATAGGGTACTTGGCCCCGAACTCCCGCTTTACATCCTCTACCTCCTTGTCGAACAACGCATCGAATTCTCCTTCCCTTCCAGCCTCCAGAAACTTCTTGTAAGTAAACTCATTCATAAAATTATTTTTTGGCATGAAATCATCCTCCGTTCGATTTAGGCACAATTTCCAAAGTAGATTGATATATTCTATATCAAACTATTATATTTATCTTTTATTTTGCGGCCTTTAGTAAATCTTTGTGGCACTTGCCGTATTTATAAAATGCAGGTGTTTTACCCCAAGTCGTTTTCTACTGCATAGAGTTTAAATACCTGATACAGGCTCGTTTATGTTAGGTATACACCTTAAAACGATTAGTGCATGTGTAATAGGTCATACAATGTCAGATAACGGTTATGATGCAAGGGAAGTCGTGCAGTCCGAGGAGAGGTACTCTGAACTGTATGGATTCAATGATGCCCTAGAGTATAAATACAGCTCGGATAAGGGACTTACCGAGAAGGTGGTTAAGGAGATATCAGGGATTAAATTGGAGCCGGAGTGGATGCTACAGAAAAGGCTTGATGCGCTTAGGGTGTTCCTGAACAAACCAATGCCGAGGTGGGGTGCGGATCTCAGTGGGATAGATTTTGACAGCATACGCTACTACATGAAGCCAACGGACAAGAAAACTGACAGCTGGGAGAATGTACCTGAGGGGATAAAGAAAACGTTCGACAAACTGGGGGTCCCAGAGGCAGAGAGAAAGTTCTTTGCTGGAGGTGAGGCACAATACGACTCCGAGGTAGTATACAGCAGTATAAGGAAGGACCTTGAAAAGCAAGGTGTAATATTTACTTCTACCGACAACGCCGTAAAGCAATACCCTGACTTAGTAAAGAGATATTTTGGGCTTATGGTGCCTCCGAGCGACAACAAGTTTGCTGCGCTTAATACTGCTGTATGGAGCGGGGGATCCTTCATATACGTGCCGAAAGGCGTCAAGCTCACCATGCCTCTGAGCGCGTACTTTAGGATA
Organism: Microcaldota archaeon; assembly: GCA_021800135.1. GTDB lineage: Archaea > Micrarchaeota > Micrarchaeia > Micrarchaeales > Micrarchaeaceae > JAKATY01. The sequence goes on along the minus strand of JAJYZH010000021.1, from coordinate 2,621 downwards.
AACGCCGAGAGCATGGGGCAGTTTGAAAGGACGCTTATAATAGCGGACGAAGGGGCGGATGTAACATATATCGAAGGGTGTACCGCACCCATATACAGGAGCTCTTCCCTGCATGCGGCTGTGGTAGAGATAGTCGCACACAAGGACTCCCACGTAAGGTACATAACGATTCAGAACTGGTCCAAGAACATATACAATCTGGTAACACAGAGGGCTTTTGCATATGAGAATGCCTATGTTGAATGGATAGACGCGAACATAGGCAGCAAGATTAACATGAAGTACCCCAGCATATTCCTAAGAGGGCGCGGTGCTAAAGGCGACGTAATCTCTATAGCCGTAGCCGGCAACGGCCAGGTGCAGGACAGTGGAGGCAAGATATACCACCTTGCACCGGATACCACTTCAAAAATCATATCCAAGGGGGTGTCCAAAGGAACCGGCCTTACGACCTACAGGGGATTGCTGCATATAGATAAAAACGCAACGAACACGAAGTCGACTGTGAGGTGTGATGCGCTGCTTCTTGATGAGGATTCCAGGACCAATACATTCCCTTACAACGAAATCTATGCAGACGATGCCGTGGTAAGCCATGAGGCCAAGTTTGGGAAGATAGGTGAGGATGAGTTATTCTATCTAATGTCACGCGGCATAAGCGAAGAAGATGCGGTGACGCTGATAGTGCTCGGATTCCTGGAGCCGCTCGTCAAGGTGCTGCCTCTTGAGTATTCTCTCGAACTGAAAAGGCTGATAAAATTAGATACCACTAATGCGGTAGGCTAGTGATAAGATGAAGGAGGGAAATGAATTCGCAAACGCTAATGTAGAAGAGCTGTACAAAAAGCATAGGCTCAGTCTGGACAATGAAATAAAGTCTCTCGACTTCTCCGGGATGAGGGATGAGGATTTTGAAAGTTTTGCCGGGAGCATTACGGAAAGGCTTGGGATAGACGCAGATGCTGTGATAGGAAGCAAGGGCTATGTCTTGAATGACAGTGCAGTAAAGCTAATAAGTGTAAAAGGAGGGCATCTGGATCAGGCCAAGATGCATATGGAGAAGGCCTTTGCCGGTATAATTGAGAAGCATGTTGGCAGAAGGCTACTAATAAAGACGGAGAACGGGGAAAAAAAGAAGGTGGCAATAGTGTTTGCAAACATGAACGCGCCACTGGTTTCCCAGACAGAGGTAAATGTTGGCGAAGGATCAGAGCTCCAGCTTTTCGAGGTCTTTGTTTCGAAGAGTACGATGAGTTCTCTGAACCTGTCGGCCCATAATGTTGAAGTCCGGAAGGGAGGGGCACTAGAAATGGACGTTCTGCATAATGAGGACGGGTATACAACGGCTGCGCATTTTGGCGAGTTTGTTTTGCGTGAGCACGCAGGCGCAAAAATAAACATAGTGTATGAAGGGGGTAAGAGCGCCGTGGCCGGGAACACCGTGGAGGCCGCAGGGTATGGCTCTCACTCTGAACTAAATTCAACGTTGATCAGCTCCGGGGAGCAGAGATTCGACATAATGGATATGCTGGTGAATGCAGTAGCTGGGACTTCGTGCCTCGGAGAGACAAAATCAATACTCATGGATAAAAGCCTGAATTTCGTAAAGGATATGGCGGTAATAGCCCCCAAAAGCATAGGTTCGAGATCTTATATAAAGGAAAGGGCGATACTGCTTGGCAAAGATGCCAGGGCGAGCCTGCTTCCCGACATGTCCATATCTGAGAATGATGTCAAGGCATCGCACTCAGCAGCCGCGGCACCCATAGACAAGGAGGCGATATTTTACCTTATGGCCAAGGGTATGAATGAGAGGGATGCCACAAACCTTGTAGCTACTGGATTTATAGATGACATTATTGGGAGGGTAAGCGACGGTTCAGCGAAAGCGATAATAATGTCCCATGTAAATGAAAAACTTAAGAGCGGTAGATTCGGTGAGCTGCTCGAAAACAATCTTAGGGGAATCTGGGAGGAGCGCCCTGGGGCGGCGCCAAGTTTGTTTGAAGGCGGCGCAAAATATTCAAAAGAGTCCCTGAATTGATGGTTTTGACATGATACTCGAAATAAAAGATCTGCATGTTGAGGTGGACAATAAGGAGATACTGAAAGGAGTAAACCTTAAGGTGAAAGAGGGGGAATTCCATGTCATGATGGGGCCTAACGGCGCCGGGAAGAGCACGCTCGCGAAGGCTATAATGGGCCATCCTGGGGTCAAGATTTTGAATGGAGACATACTGGTGGATGGAAAGAGCATAACAAATATGAGCACTGACAAAAGGGCAAAGCTCGGGTTATTCCTCCAGTTCCAGAACCCCGTGGAGATAGATGGGGTAGGTTTCGTAAATTTTGTAAGGTCTGCCAGGGAGGAAGTCGGCGGCAGCATAAACATGAAGGAATTCGTAGACACGATAAAAACAACCTCTGAGAAACTGAAGTTCTCGGGCAACATAATGGGCAGGAATCTCAATCAGGGATTCTCCGGAGGCGAGAAGAAAAAAGCGGAGATACTACAGATGTCACTGCTTAAGCCGAGGATAGCTGTACTCGATGAACCTGATTCCGGGCTCGATATAGATTCGTTGAAAGATGTAGCCGAGCTCATAAATGAGATCTATGAG
>JAJYZH010000020.1 GCA_021800135.1 Microcaldota archaeon | reverse complement strand
ATCTGGTCATAAAGGCGGTCCGCTACAAGAAGGGGCAGTCTCCACCCGCATCGTCAAGCCTCTGATACGGGAGGGGCACCACCCTCATATTTAAATAGTAGTTGGTATCAATGGTAAAACACAGCCCTAATTGGTAGTTATTATGGTAAACCCAAGCGTCAGGTATGGAGCAAGCATAAGGAAGCTCAATTCAGCCGTCAGGGCCCAGAAGATCAGCAGCTACAAGTGCGACGTGTGCGGAAGACAGGAAGTAAAACGGGTAAGCTCAAGCATATGGAAATGCGGCCATTGCGGGACAGTCTACGCAGGCGGGGCCTATTCATTCACCACTGCCTCAGGAGAGGCGGCAAAAGCGACTATAAGAAACCTGGCGAACAGGAAGCGATAATATGGTAAAAATAAGTTTTTCGCCGATAAAGGAATTGGTAGTGCACGACCTCTTCAGAATGGGATTTGAAGACTTGGTCAGGGGAAACATAACGCCGAGCGGAGTTATGCCTCTCTTCTGGTGTGATGGCGTGGTGTACAGGTTTACCTCGCTTCCGATGAGCCGGGAGCTTTCCAGACTTTACCTCGATGGCACAGTCCATTGGGCAGAGGTTCACTACACCGACAATGTGAAGGACTACAGCCAGATAATGGAGCTCAAGGATGAGAACTTCCAGGGGGGAACGCTTAAGATAAGAATTATCGACATGAGCAATTCACAGCTCCACAGGGACTTTGTGAAATGGCTTAAGGGCAACAAGAATAAGGTATAAATACCTGAATATACGATAAGAAAAAAAGTGAAGATATGGGCTACGTCTGCGCAAAATGCGGAAAAAAGTTAAAGGCCGAGGACGGCAATCTGCGCTGCCTGTATTGCGGCGGCAGGATTATCATAAAGGAGAGGCCCAACATAACAAGGGAAATTCCAACAGACTGAACTCACGCTGATCCTGGCATTTAAACCATAAAACAGCGGCAGCTCAGGCTTTCTCGCTGCCAATGATTATTGTCTCGGATATGCTCTTTACCCTCTCGAAATTGACGCTGTTTTTCGAAAGTGCGGTAGCAGTGTTCTTTGTGGATAGCAGGTCGTCTATCTTGGTAAGGAGGAGCCTGGCGACCCTGCCATCTTCAAAGTCGAGTATTATGTCCTCTACAAATCCTACCTTGTTGCCTGTGTTGGTCAGTATACCTTTGCCGTATAGTTCGGAGAGCAGCATCGCCATCATAACACCTATTTAATCGCAATTATCCTTTTTGATGCAAATATTCTTATTATATACCCTTTGAGCTCTTCCAGGAACTTCTCCTCGCTCTCATCTAACTCCTTCAGCTCGTTCTCCGAGAACCGCTCCCTGTTTTCAGACACCATGCTCTTGAGGTGCGTGTCTGTCAGGTAGTAGCTTTTTCCGCCGCAGGAACTGCATACGTATGTAGGGACAACAGGTATGCCCTTGATTCCAACACTAGGCTCGATATCCCTGTTCAGCACGCCTTTTGAACTGCAGTGGGGGCAGGTCTTATTCAGCATCACACCGTTGTAGACTACCTTGCGCACGGAGGATGACCTTTTGAGCATGCCATATATCTCGTCAAACAGCACATCGTTCCCTCCCTTCACCGCAACCTGGTTGAGCACCCCTCCCTCATTATCGAAAACCGTCTCGAGAACTCCCTCCTCTAAAGGCTCTATGACAAGTGTTTTCCTATCCTCCCCATCAAGATACTCAAACTTAGCTTCCCCTTTCGGCCCCCTCGAAAAAAGTGTTTCATCCATAGATCTCACTGCGTAAGCTTGTAATCCTCTATATCCTCCAACAGCACCATATTCCTATCCTTCTTCTTCGCGCGGGCAACGGCGTGCTCAGCTATTGACTTGGCCTTGCTTTCAAGCACATCCGCAATCCTCTCGGCTGCCTCGTCGCTTATCTTGACCTTCCCGTTTTTTGCTACAATATTCTTTATAACGGCCTTAGATATCTTCAACACAACACCATTCAGCACTCAAGATCAACATCACAGCGAAATCGCTCAGCGCGCTTGATCATCACGTGAAGCAATGCGCAAACAAAAATTAAAACACTTTTCATTGCAGGCCAGCAAAAGAGGAAACGCGCCAGCGCCTTAAAACCGTAAAGTATTTATATTAGATATCTTATATTAGATATTGTATATATGATAAATTGGTGAGGATATGCATGGAAGATATGATAGAGAGGGAAGGCATGACAGAGGCAACCCCGAGTGGAACAACGATTTCGGCAACTGGAGAATGAGGTTCGGAAGGAAAGGTTTTATGAGGCCGCTTGTGCTGCGAATACTCGAGAGTGACAAAATGACCGGGATGGAGATAATGGACAAGATGCAGGAGATGAGCATGGGCTGGTGGAGGCCTTCGCCGGGATCTATATACCCGCTCCTGGATCAGCTTGTGGAGGAGGAAGTGCTAAAGAAGGACAGCGACGGGAAGTACGAGATATCGCAGAAGTATAGGCAGAGTCTTGGCGGCTCAGGGGAGGTAGACGACATGCTTACAAACATGGAGGGAAACGTATCATACCTTGAGGATATGGCGAAGAGTAGCAAGGAAAAGTTATCAGAGTATAAAGGCAGGATTGAAAAGCTCGCGCGCAGGTTGGACGGGTTGAAGTGACGTGCATAATCAACTCTGCGGGATGAAGCCGAATTCAGCGTAAAGGATGGCGAGAAGATGGAAATGGACACTAGATCAGGAGAGGGCCATCACGCGTATATGCGGTCCGAGGAGAGGATACGCTTCATGCGGAATGTGGTAGAAGATATCAAGGGCTACATAGACGGAAGCAAGGTAGTGGACTTAGGATCCGGAGACGGCAGCATAACAAAACTCCTTAGCAGGTATGCAAAGGAGGTATACGCCGTTGACAGCAGCGAAAGCATGCTTGCCGAGATGGCAGAAAATTGCAGTTCAATCCCAAATATAGTGCCTCTGCTATCCCCGCAAGACAGACTAATGATCGACGACGAATCTATAGACGTAGTCTTTTCAAGTAGCTCATTCCATGACCTGCCGAAAGGCTATGAATCCGAGATAGCGCGGGTTCTGAGGCCAAATGGGCATGCAGTCATATTCGATTGGAAGAAAGCAGATTCCAAATCCCCTCCGGGACCGCCTCAAAGCATAAGGCTGAACAAGAATGCCGTAGTAAAGAGGTTCGGCTTAGCTGGTCTTTCAAAAATAACGGAAAAGGACTACGCACACCAGTACTTGCTGATATTCGAAAAAACCGAATACCCCCACAAGCTTTAAATATTAAAAAAGGCGCAAAGTACTATTGGGTGTAAATAGGATGGCAGACATGACGCTCAACAAGGAGCCGCAATCCATAAACAGCACACGTGTAAGATATCTTCCGACAGTAGCTTGGCAGCAGGAGGACAATACATTATGCGGCAGGAGCACGGTATTAGCAGCCTTTATCGGATATCTGGGCGCTTCAGACAGCCCAAAAACTCTGGAAAAGGTATACACTATAGCAGAAAAGTGGTGGGCCAGGCGCGAGAACAGAGTGGAGGAAACGATAAATGGAAGCAGTATTACCGTGGGGACCGATATCTACAACCTTGCCCTATTAATACAAACCCTTGGAAATCAGCTTGGTCTGCAGCTTGAAGTAGGTGTCTTCCTTTCAGGGAGATCCATGGCCGAATTAGATCGCGGGATTGGGGAAGAAAACCGGCTGAGGGGGGACAAGGTGGAACATATACGCCATCCATCTGCGTCCATATCTAGGTACCTCCGCCGCGAAAAAGTGTGGGAAGACAATTCACCACACGCATCGGGCGGGGCAGCGTTCTCCACCGAGGAGCTTTCAGTAGAAGAGATTAAAAAACGTGTGCAAAACGGAGAATACGTAATAATAAACTCGCGAGACCACTGGCTGCTGGCATTCGGTATAGAAGAAGAAACCTCAGGCACAGGCACGAAAGAATCACTTGTACTTATGAATCCGGAAAGCGCAGTGAACAAAGAGGGTAAGTCGCAAGTGCTCAAAAAGAGTTCTATGGAGTTCAACTCCCGTTATCTCTCAGAAGGAAAGTTTCCCGCAATAAGCCTGAAGTTTAACCCTGCTCCTAAGATGCAGGAAAAGGCGCTAGATCAATAAAAAGCAAGAAAACAAAATAAAAGAAAAAAAGAGGATCAGAGGACGTGCATCATTGCCGGAAGCGAATACACGAACAGCGGGAATATCAGCAATGAGACTGTGTTTATCACCTTTATCAGCGGGTTTATTCCCGGCCCTGCGGTGTCCTTGAATGGGTCGCCTACGGTGTCTCCTACTACAGTTGCCTTGTGCACGTCAGTTCCCTTTCCTCCGAAGTGCCCCTCTTCTACGTATTTCTTTGCGTTGTCCCACGCGGCTCCGCCTGTAGTCATCATTATCGCAAGAACAAGGCCGGATACGATGACCCCTGCAAGTAGCCCTCCAAGCGCAAGCTTGCCGAGCAGCAGGCCCACGACTATCGGTGAAAGTATACCCAGAAGAGCAGGCGCCATGAGCGACCTTATCGCCTCCTTTGTGGTTATGTCTACTGCCCTGGCGTAGTCAGGAAGCACCTTGCCCTGCAGAAGCCCTTTCTTGGTCTTGACCTGGTGCCTTACCTCTTCGACTATCTTCGATGCCGCCCTTCCGACTGCCCTCATAGTTATGCCAGAGAAGACGAAAGGTATCATTGCTCCGATGAAGAGCCCAGTTATTACGAACGGATTCAGTATGTCTATGGTCTGTATGCCCGATACGCTCGCAAACGCCACGAACAGGCTGAGCGCAGCAAGTGCAGCCGCACCTATGGCGAAACCCTTGGTTACTGCCTTTGTGGTATTGCCCACTGCGTCGAGCGGATCTGTTATCGCCCTTACGCTTTCGCTCATTCCGCTCATCTCGGCTATCCCTCCGGCGTTGTCCGTTATCGGCCCGTAGCTGTCCACGGCAACTATTATCCCAGTCAGAGAAAGCATCGCCATTGCAGCTATAGCTATTCCATATACCCCGGCGAAAATGTACGATACAAGTATGCCGGCTACTATCGTGATTACTGGAAACAGCGTAGCGCGCATGCCGTTAGCGACCCCTGCTATTATATTTGTGCCCGCGCCGCCCTTCGATTCTTCAGCTATCTCTAGCACCGCCTTCGAATCCTTATCCGTGTAGTGTCCTGTTATCTGCGCGAGTAGCACAGCCACCACTATACCTGCAAGCATCGCAGTGAAGTAGCCCAGCTGCCCCATCACAAGCGCCAATGCGAAGAAACCTATCCCGGCCAGAAGGCCCGATATGAGTATGGACCTGTACAGCGTGCTCCATATTTTCCTCTTGTCAGAAGTGCCTACGACGAAGGTCCCTATTATGGAGGCTATTATTGCTACCCCGCCTATCACGAGCGGAAGCACTAGCGCGGTATACGGGAGCTTGAATAGCTGTGCTATAAGCATTGAGGCAAGCACCGTTATCACATACGATTCGTAAAGGTCTGCAGCCATCCCTGCGCAGTCTCCTACATTGTCACCGACATTGTCTGCAATCACGGCAGGGTTCCTGGGGTCATCCTCAGGAAGGCCTATCTCTGTCTTGCCGACGAGGTCAGCGCCTACGTCAGCGCCTTTAGTGTATATTCCCCCTCCGACCCTTGCGAAAAGGCTTACAAGGCTCGCTCCAAATCCAAAACCTATGAGCACCAGCGGGCTCTTGTAAATCATGAACATTACAGTGAATCCGAGAAGTGCAAGACCTACCACGCTCATTCCCGTGACGCTGCCTCCGACGAACGCAACATGCAGGCTCTTCTTAAGCCCGCTCTCGGCCGCCTTTGCAGCCTTGACATTCGCCCTTACGGATATCTCCATGCCTATGTATCCGGCAAGCGCAGATCCGGCAGCACCAACAGTAAAAGCTATAGGGGTAGCACTAGGCAGTACCTTAAAGTATGCCGCAACGGAGAATATTATGACAAGCACGAGCCAGAACAGGAATATACTCCTATATTCCCTCTTTATGAAGGCTGTAGCCCCCTGCCTTATGCCTTTGGCTATCTCCTCCATCTTCTTGTTCCCCTTCTCTTGCTTCAGCACGAACAGCGCGGCTATGGCCGCGTAAAGTAAAGCCAGCATAGATGCGACTAACGGCACTATTATTATCTCCATTTCACCACACAATCCAATGAAAAAACAACAAAACTAAAATGATTTGTCGGAAAGGTTTTAAAAGCCTTGCTGTTGCATGCACCGCGGCCATGCGAACCTATTCAAAAGCAATATAGAGATTCAGGTAGATATAGGCGTAGTGATAAGATGGAGCAGAAAGTGGTGCTGGTAGATGAGAACGACAACGAGATAGGCCTTGAGGAGAAGCAGAAAGCCCACGAGAACGGCGGCAGACTGCACAGGGCGATATCAGTATTCGTGTTTGATAAGGACAACAAGCTTATGATGCAGCAGAGGGCGCTTACCAAGTACCATGGTGCGGGATTGTGGTCCAGCACAACGTGCAGCCATCCCTTTCCAGGGGAAGGCGTGGCGGACGCTGCCCATAGGCGCCTAAAGGAAGAGATGGGATTTGACTGTGATTTGAAGGAGCTTTGCGCATTTGTGTATCACGCAGACATGGAAAACGGGCTGGCAGAGAACGAGTATGACCATTATTTTGTGGGACATTACGCAGGCACCCCAAAAATAAACAAGGAGGAGGCAAACGACTGGAAGTGGATGAGCATAAGCGAGTTGCGCAAGGAGATAAAACAGAACCCAAAGCAGTTCACTGCATTCTTCCTCGCATTCTTCGAGCGCGTGATAAAGGAGGCGGAGAGGTCAGGGATGGGATTCAATTAAAGCAAATCTTTTACCTTGCTCATGCCGTGCATACGCAGAGTTTATAAAAATTCCGTGCGTTCCGATTCATGTGTTATCCATGGAAGCCAACGTGCATTCTGTTTCAGGGCAGGAAGCAGCATGCCCAAGATGCGGCAGGGCGCTTAGCGAAAAGGAGGCTGAGCAGTACGCCAGCAAGGGGGAGTTCGAGTGCGAGGATTGTGGGATGGACGCTTCGAATTCAGAGCGTGCCAGCTGCGGCTGCGGCGGGTCATGCGGCTGCGGTGGACATTGACTATACCTCTCCGTTCCCCAGTGCCTGACTGATAGGTGTAATCCGTGCAGAAACTTAGTGAAGAGGAACTGGAAGACGCAAAGAGAGAGAAAGAGATACAGTACGATTTTTCGACAAATATAAAACCAGCATACCAGGTTGGAAAAGGGCTCAGCAAAAGCGTGGTTGAAGAGATATCCGCTGACAAGAGGGAGCCAGAGTGGATGAAAGCGATAAGACTAAGGGCGCTTTCGATATTCATGTCTAAGCCCGTACCAACATGGGGTCCAGACCTTTCCGGTCTTAATTTCGATGACATAACATATTATACGAGACCTCAGGATAGAAAGGCGTCAAACTGGGAGGAAGTGCCTAAGGAGATAAAGGACACATTTGACAGGCTAGGAGTGCCTGAGATGGAGAAGAAATACCTTGCAGGGTCAGTAGCCCAGCTGGAATCGGAAGGAGTATACTCCAAGCTGCTGAAACGGTGGGAGGACAAAGGCGTCGTATTCATGGACATGGACAGTGCACTGAAGGAGCATCCGGACGTGATAAGGGAGCATTTCGGGCGGATAGTGCCCCCTACAGACAATAAATTTGCTGCGCTAAATACGGCCGCGTGGTCTGGCGGTTCATTTCTCTACGTACCCGAAGGGGTGCACATTGATCTCCCCGTCCAGGCCTATTTCAGGATGAACGGCGCCCTCGAAGGCCAGTTCGAAAGGACGCTCATAATAGCAGAACCTGGCTCTTCCGTGCACTACATAGAGGGCTGCACTGCGCCTACATACAGCCAGTATTCTCTTCATGCAGCGATAGTGGAGGTCTACGCCAAGAACAGGGCAAAAGTCA
>JAJYZH010000019.1 GCA_021800135.1 Microcaldota archaeon | reverse complement strand
CCACGCCTTGCCTTCCTCTATTACCAGGCTATGAAGGTCTATCATTTCGGCTGCCCTTATTCCCCTGTCAATTACCCTTGCAAGCTCTACCGCTTCCGGGCTCGGCGGTCCTGCTTCGTACTCTGGATCTGCGAGGGGGAGCATCTCGGCAGATACTATAAGGTTGCCCTGATCAGGTGTGTCCGCCATAGGCTCCTCCGCCACCATCTTCACGCCGGCAAGCACACGCGTATCCCCAAGGTCCACTTGCGCCGATCCCTCGGCGTTATTTATTACCCCCTTGCTGACATTCACGTTCCTGAAGTCGTCTGCGCCCCTGCCGTCCACGCGGCTCCCGTTGGCCGCAAGGTCTTTTATATATCTGCCGTTTACGTAATCGATTGCCTTCATAATGTCACCTCGTCTGTCTTAGTCCTTTTCTCTTCCCTCTCGTACACATCTGTCAGCGCCTGCCTTTGCACCGCGCTTATTTTCTTACCTGCCTCCGTTATCATGCCGAGCGCCTTGGCGAACTGCTCTTTTGTAAATTCGCCGTCCATCTGCAGGAGCAGGATGTCGTTGTTCCTGTGCGTCATTGCTGTTGGCATGTCTGCATCGGAATAGTTGTCCTCTATCATATTGAGGTCAAGTATCACATCATCATCTACCTTTCCCGCAGATACGGCGTACACCAGGTCCTTCATCGGTATTCCTGCGTTTGCAAGCGCTACCGATGCCGCGGTTAGGCCAGCTGCCCTTGTCCCGCCGTCGCTCTGCAGTATCTCTATGTACACGTCAATCTCGTTATTGGGAAACTCCTCAAGCAGTACTACGCCTTCGAACGCCTCCTTTATGACTTTTGATATTTCTGTCGCCCGCCTGTTCGGACCTGTCCTCCCATGCCCCTCGATCGATGAGAATGGAGCCATCTGGTACCTGCATCTTATTACCGCCTTTGTCGGATCCGAATCCCTTTTTGGTATGACCTCCCTTGGTCCGTAGACTCCTACCAGCACCTTGTTGTTCCCCTGTTCCAGATATGCTGACCCATTCGCGTTCTTCAGCACGCCTGCTATAATCTTCAGCGGCCTGAGATCGTCAAACGCCCTGCCGTCGAGCCTCTTACCGTCCACTATAAGTTTTGGTCTGTTTGCTTTTGATGCCATAAAATTACCTTCGCTTTGGTTTTTGTTTCAATATCATTTACCTTTTACTGAAAGCATCTCCTTTATCCTTTCTGTCAGTCCTGACAGGTGTGCTTCCCTTTCTATCCTTCGTATCGCCTCTATCGCAAGCGCAGTGTCACCGCCTCTGATCCACACTATTCCGTTGGATCCGATTACCATATCACATTTTGTAAGTTCGGCTATCTGATTCGCCATGGTGTTGGCCTTACCCAATACTCGCGGTATCTTTGTAGGCTTCACCTTTATTGCTATGCCTCCGCGAAGCTCTCTAGGTCTTGACAGTATGACTTCTTTCTTGCCGTTTATCCTATCCACTATCGCCTCTATCATCTCCCCTGCCTTTAGCGTGCTCCTGCTGTATTTGCCTAGAAGCAGTACGCCTGTCCTGAATGTGTTCAGGTCTATAGTGTAGGAATTGTTCCTGCCCGCATTTACTACCACCCCTACTACAGTATCTTCTATCTTGGGCAGCCACATGCCTTCAAGGGGAACAACCCTCTTTCCTCCTTCATCGTAGAATCCCATAACCGACGCGTAGTTTTTCCCATCCTCCACATACGCGCCGTTTGAACTCACGCCATCATTTATCCTATCTCCTGGAATGACTATGCTTTTCATTTCCTCACTATAGCTGTTGCTTTAGTTTATAAGTTTTGTAGTAGCTTTGCCTTGTGTAGCATTGCTGATTCTAAGATAGAAATCGCTTTGCATACCTGCTGGAAATTCAACTATGGCCTGCAGGCTTCCGTTCGGAAGCCACTGTTCCGACTTCAAGCCGAACTGCTTCAGGGTGCCGTAGCACCTGTTCGTGTATTCAGGTGGTATAGTAACCTCTACTTTGGCCACGGCAAACTTTATCGGGAGGACAACACTAAGCTTCTTGACTATTGCCTCGATCTGCGAATTCGCGTTCTTGAAAGGGTCTATTGATATTCTGGTCTCGGCCATGGCGTTCTCTATCCTGAGCGGAGGCATTGGTGCGTTGGTCCTGGGATCTATCGCGTTTTTAGCTATTATGTCTATTACCTGCTTCTTCTTCTCGTCTAGGAGCCTGTTCCGCTGCTCCGTAGTTATAGGCACATCGCCGTTCTTCAGGATTGCTTCTGCGACTTTAGCTATCTCTGTAGTCCCGAATGCCTTCTTTATCCTATCTTCGCTCTGCCTTTCGCCCTTTTTGGCGTCCTTGAACACCTCCTCCACATCCAGCACGCTGACTGGATCTGTCCTCTTCCCCGTAACGAACTCGTAAGCCATCTCTGAATCGACGATTATCTCGAAGCTTTCCCCGTTCTTTGAGTACTTGACTATGCCGGTTTTACCCATAACTAACCATCACAGAAATTTTGCTACTGCTTCCTTTGAGAACATGTCGTAGCCCTTGTCCTTGCTTATTATGGCAATCTCGAGGTCGTCAGGACCCATCTTTTTATCCCCGAATTTCTTGATTATTGATACGCTGAGCGCTATCGCGTCTTCAGACTTCATGTCGTCCTTATACTCCTTGACAAGGATGTCCTCGGCCGACTGTTTTCCGGAGCCGATTGCCACTGCCTTGTATCCAAGGAATGCTGCGTCAGGGCCTATCTCGAAGAGCTTCTTAGTGGTATCATATCCCCCTACAAGCATTGATATGCCGTAAGGCCTTATGCCTCCGTACTGCGTTGCCATCTGCAGCTCCTCTGCTATCTCCTTCGCTATGGTTTCGACTGACTCTGTTTCGTCGTAGACCATCCTATGCGACTGCGCCTTGTTGCGCATTACGCTCACCATGTGCAGACCGTCTGACACTATGCCGCTGTACGTTACCGCTATATGAGAGTCTACCTTGAATATCTTCTGAAGCGTGTCAGGGACAGCGAGAGGCCTGTTTATATTCCTGTGCGCCACAAAAACTACTGCGTCATCCGCTATTACTCCTATTGATGTGGCTCCTTTCCTTACGGCCTCCTTCGCGTACTCTACCTGGAAGAGCCTTCCAGTAGGGTCGAACATCACGCCCCTGTCATATGCTTGTATGTTTGGATACATTAATTCACCTATCAACACGAATGCAGCTGCGATTAATGGAATGCGATAAGATAAGACATTGCTAAAGTAAATAGGTTAGGCTGTAATAATTTAATAATCTTACTATGGGGTCGTTTTAGACGCCTACCGATACCGCGGCTGCATCGCCCCTGCGCGGCTTTGAGAGCGCCAGTATTGTCCCGGACGTCTTGAGGGTATAGAAGAAGGCATCCTCGCCGTTGAGTTTCTTTATCATGGCGAGAGCCCGAATGCAAGCCCCAGTGCCTTCCATGTTGGTCCTGAGTATGAATAGACCGTTGTCCATCATCTTTATTATTTTTGGATTGGCATCGGCGTAATTGAGCTCCCCGAGCATCTTCAGCAGCTCGTGGTAGAGGCTGCTTTCGAACGCGGGTAGAGCGTCCCCTGTAACTGGTTTAGAGGACTTTGCCAGTATGTAGCGTCTCTTCTCTTTCATTCACACATCCGCTATAGACTTGTTTACTATCCCAAGGCTTCTCCTGACATATTCCTCGTTTCCGCTTATAAGCTTTCCCAGCTCTATAAGCTGGCCTGCCGAGTTCATTGATGATGGGGATGATGCCATGCTTGCAAACGATATTTTTGCCCCAAGCCTCTTTGCCATCCTGAATGTTTTCTTCATCAGATAGATGTTTTTCGTCCTTACAAGGCCGTATGTGAGGGTTATCCTTTCCATCGGCATGCACAATACGGCTTCGTTGTCCTTGATCCTTGCGAGAAGCTGCGCACTTACTACGATTCTTGCCGGCAGGATGAATTTGCCGTATTTTGCGTGTGCGGCCAATTCCCTCTCGTTGGAACCGATGAACATGGCCGCATCTTCATTCCTTTTGCCTTTAGAATCGAGATCTGCCGCCGAAAAGTCCTTTCCACCCACAAAGATTTTCCGGAATCCCAACAGGGCGCCATCTTCAATCCTAAAGTTGCACCCGGGTGCAACTATATCGTATAGGTCCAACAAAGCACCCTCTAAGCGTTTTCAAACCTCTCGGCCTTAGCTTCGTTCCTTTCTCCGAAGAGGTCCTTTTCGAGGACCTCCTTTATCTTCTTATTGGGGTAGAGCAGCTTTATGAGTTTAGTGTGGCCCCGTATCCCTTTACCGGACTCGTACGAGAGTATAAGTCCCTGCATCTCAAGTTCTGACAGGTATTTCCTGTACCACCTTTCGCTCTTGCATTCCCTGTGCATGCTCTCGGCCATAGACTTATATCTGCTGTAAACCTCTCCGCTGAACAGGTATGTGTCAACTCCGTCGGTGAGCTTCTTGTATGTCCCGCCGCTGCTGCTAAGCACGGCAAGCGAGTAAAGAAGCAGCTTCTGGTGCTCTGGAAGGGTGGAGATCAGATCGTAAACAACCTCGCTCTCGGCGATCTTCAGGGCGCGCTGCACCTCCCCTATCGTAACGCTAGTGCCGTTCTCGTCTTCGGCGAGCTCTCCGGCTTTCGAAAGCACTGTAAGCGAAAACCTGGCATCTCCTCCCTCCTTGGCGGAGGAAGCCGCTATGAAACGCAGCACTTCGTCATCTACTATATGGGGCTTGAATCCTTTCTCGACCCTGTCTTTGATTATAGCGTATATCTCGTTCGCGTTGTATGGAGCGAATACCAGTTCGTTTTCGTATAGCGCGGAAAGGCTTCTTGGGTCCAGGTCTTCCTTAAACGAGATCTTGTTCGATATGCCTATTATTGAAACCCCGCCTGCTTTTATGTCGCTGTTTATTCTAGTAAGAGTGTATATCAGGTCATCAAGGTCCTTTACAACATCTATCTCGTCAAGGACTACTACGAGTATCTTGTTATCCTCCTCGATCCAGCTTGCAAGCTTCTCATAAAGGTCGACTGCGCCATAACCGCGCTTTGCATATGTTGGTATGTGGTCGCTTATTATCTTGTTTAGCACCCGGAACCTTGAATTGTAGATCCTGCAATTGACATAGGATATCTTGGATCTTGTGTTCGGGATCTTGTTTACCTCTTCTATAACGTATTTTGTGCATGACGTCTTTCCGGTACCCGTCTTACCGTATATGAAGAGGTTCCTTCCTTTCTCTCCCTTGAGTGCCGGCGCTATGTTTTTCTCTATGCCGTTTATCTCCTTGTCCCTGAACTGCAGCTTTTCTGGAACGTAGTGCGGGGACAGCACTGCCCTCTCTGCGAATATTTTAGACTCCACGAGCAGGTCGCTAAGAGTTGGCATGTATACCTCCGTGTTATATTGTTGATATTTGTTTATAATGTTTTCTTTTTCTGAGGTATATTCCCCACTACGGGCGGATAGTTGTATATCGCTGCTTAGGGCTTTTCCGAGGCGGGAATTGCTAGAGGTTGTTAATGAAACCGTCCCTTCTAAGGATTTCTGCGTCCATCTTGCTGTACCTCCACATTATGTCTCCCCGTTCGTTTGATTGAACCACCCAGGGCTTTACAAGGACCAGGTCATTCACTTTTATCCAAAACCTCCTCCTAAGCCTCCCAGGTATTGTGCATGTCCTTTCGTTGCCGTCACTGCACTTCACTATAAAGTTGGTCGATCCGGCCGCTTTTTCCACTATTCCGACTACCTCCCCCATCCCAGGCCTCTTGGTGGAGTACGCGATCGGCGCGCCCCTTCGTGCATCATGAAACCTCGATTCCCCTCTCATTCTAAACGCCTTAGTAGTTCTTCACTGCATACCTTGCTCCGCAGGCCTCGCATACGAAATACAAAATCCCGCGGCCTGCACTCTCCAAATGGGAGTCAGGCTTGTGACACTCCTTGCATATTACATAGATATTGAAGTAATTGAGAATGCGTGCGTCAAGATCTTTTCCGGTGAATCTCCCATTTATTATCATTCGCTGCCCTTCTATAGAGATTGGCACGCCAAGCTCCTTGCTGAGGTACCTTGCTATCTCCTCTGCTTTCCTTCTTGCCTTGTCCGCTATGGCCATTATGTTGTTTACTATGGTCTTCGTTCCCTCGTTTATCGACTCCGCCTTTGGTATCACGAAGTCCGAAGTCTGCGCGCCGAGCGTTGGAACTTTAGACAGTGCCCGGCTCAGAAGCTTTTCGTATTCATTGTCTTCCAAAAGTACACCTTGTACAGTGCATGCAGAAAGCGATGCAACCGATGTCTAATATGACTGCTTTAACCTTTATAATTCTATCATTACGAGAATTTGGAGCTTCAACAAAAACCTATTTAATTGGTTTGAATCATAGTATAGTGGCAAATAGGCCGGGAAGCTAAGGGTTTCCTGAACGCAAATCCCTTTACGGCGGGCCAATGCAGGATGCGTGCCATAACGTACTTCAAAGCCCGCACGGAAGTTATGAGACTTTGCCCCAGTGGGCAGGATTTGTGTGTGAACCAGGCCAGGCCGGAAGGAGCAACCTTAAGCATGCAAAACTGCGCTTCTGTGATACAAAATCGAACGGACGTGCGATAAACTTTGTCTTACGTTTTGGTGCAATTCCTGCTTTTGCCACTTAACTGAGCATACAATGCCGGGATCGCCTAGTGGTACATAGTATGCGAGTGCATTTATGCACGAAAGGGCGGCAGCCTGCTAAGCTGTTTGGCTATAAAAGGCCTTCGGGGGTTCGATTCCCCCTCCCGGCGTCTCAATATTATACCCTTAGCATATTCCTTTTGGTAAGCCGTTCCATTTTCTGTATGAACTCCGGACCCTCGCCAGTCTTGAACGCCGTACCATCCTCCTTGTAAAGCCGGAGTCCGTTCCTGTTCGCAGAGTCTTCGAAGCTCGCGCCGTTCAGCATATCTTTAACTGCCATGCTTTCCTTTTCCGAGAACCTGACCGCATGCAGAGAGAAGTCCTCAAACGCCTTATACGCTACAGGAACCGCGATCTTCACTATCTCAGCCATCGCCATGGCATATCTCCTTGTTTCTTCCTGGGCATGAGGATCGATTCTCAACTGCAGGAAGTGGAACATGTTATGCAGATTTATCTTCCAATACCATTCAGTGTAATAGTTAAGTGGCAATACCATCCTGGCGAGTTCCCGCGGTATTCCTGACTCCAGCGCCTTTTCATATAAGCTGTACGAATCTTTTGAATGCTCCGTAACAGAATTCCTGAACCACTCGACAACCTCATTAGGAAGCTTCTTTTCCGAATCGCGTCCCTGCCTATTAGTAGCAGATTGCGCTGTTATATCGTCTTTTTCTGGAATATAGTAGAAGTCCGGCACCACAGAATACCTGGCCGAGTATTCGTTTATACTTACAGTCCTATGGCGGACTATCTGTCTGGCAACGAAAAACGGCATCCGCATTGCGAACTTGAATTCCACCATCTCAAACGGAGTAGTATGATCGTGGCGCATCAGGTAACGAATAAGACCCTCGTCCTCCCTGAACGTCTTTGTGCCAGAGCCGTATGAAACACGCGCGGCCTGCACTATTGAGGAATCCCCGCCCATGTAGTCAACTAGCATAACGAAGCCGTGATCCAAGACTGGGAACTTGACACCTATTAACTTGTCCAGCTCACTGTTCGTAATGCGTTGCATCGGAGTGTCGGAAGTTTTTTCTATATTGTTTTGCACCATACCACCACCTTCATCTAAGCACCTTAAGGACCTCTTTTACTACAATATCGTGTACGGCTTCTATTCTCTGATAACCGTCTATTTTTACGCAGTTTTTATCGGCTTCGCACTGCCTTAGATACGCGTTCCTCATCCTGTCCTTGTCTGAGTAATCCTTCCGTTCGAACGACTCCAACTTTTCACGCTGCGCCAGGAATGCATTCCTCGGATCTATGTCAAGCAGAAGAGTAATGTCGGAATCAGGAAAGGGGGCATTTGCAGCGTAAAGCGCGTTTATCTTATCTTCTGGCAGGCCGGTAAGCACTCCGTACGCCGGCGTGGAATACTTATAACGGTCTGATACTACACTTATGCCCTTTTCCAAGGTTGGTAGTATCTCTTTCTCAACGTGTTCTGCGCGGTCAGCGGTAAAGGCCAGCTGGATCGTATAAGTGCCCAGTTTTAGTTCCGC
>JAJYZH010000018.1 GCA_021800135.1 Microcaldota archaeon | reverse complement strand
GCGTGCCCCTGAATATCAGATATCCTTTCCTGTCAGCGTCTATCCTGGAACCGGCGAAGTCCATTAGTTCCATTGCGCAGCATGCAAGACCAGACTGCGAAGGCCACAACGAATTCGACCTTCCCCATTTTATGAGGCCTTTTCCAGCGGCCTGGGCCACCTTCTCGAGGTTTGCGAATAGTACGCTTTTCTGATTTTTCCTTGTCTTATATGAGTTGACAAGCATCTTTGTCATTTCAGTTTCGGCATTCTCAAATTCCTCCTTGGTGTACGGCGCTTGCGGCTCAGTATTCAGGTTTATTCCGTCAAGGTCATCCGGCATTTCTACCACTTATTAGTCTGTATCCAATGAAGGCAAATATCATAGCTACTGCAAGAAGCCCTACCAGTGAGAGCCCGGTATAGAAGCTTGTAGAATATAGCGATGGCATTACAAGCAACGCAAGCACTGCAATCAGCTCGAACGGAAGGAACAGCATCAGAAAAGGGAAATATTCCGTGTCTGCATCCATCGTTCTCCCTATGGTCTCCTCTCCGCTTTCATAAGGCGCATTCTTAGTGGCGTTTCCTACAGACTCATCTCTGATGAGTTTCGATGCAAACAGCATTCCCGCCGGCACGCCTATCGAAACTATGGCGAAGAATAGCAATGCTATATAATTGTAGTACAAGCTATCGCAATTACTATTTTTACCAGCAAGCTTTTAATTGTTTTATGACTTTTGTAACCGTAATTGATTCCTATGGCAGACGTGCTCATAGTAAGCTCCGCTCAGGACAGTGTCTCTATGTCCATGGCCGGGATGATCAGAGAGGCGGCAGGGCAGGAATATCACGAATCCATAAACGGCCGCAAATACTTCAAATGCAGCAGCTTTTCCATGCTTGAAATTCCAGAGCTGCATATAAACGCCAATTATCTGGATGAATATAAGGCAGGTATGATAGTGTTCCTGAGCATGCATTCAAGTTCGCAGGGCGTGCCCTCTTTCACCACGCATGCAGAAGGAAACTGGTCAGAAAAGGCGGAACTCGGCGGCCTTCCCCGCAGCCTTGGGGTATCCGCCCCGCTCCATATGCTCCAGTTACTGAAGGCGTTGAAAACGCTCAACGTAAACGGAATCGGAGTCACATACGAAGCCACGCATCACGGCCCCCTGCTTAATACCCCTTCCCTCTTCGTAGAGCTCGGGGGCAGCGTAGAAGTCATGCAGAAAAAGGAATACCTGAATGTTGTCTCAAAAAGCGTAGAGCAGCTGATAAACAAGGAGACAGACGCATATTTTTCGAAAGTGGTGGTCGGAATAGGTTCAAACCACTATCCTTCCAAGTTCACGGCTCTTGCACTCGGACGCGGATATGCCTTCGCACATATAATGCCGAGATACTACACATCAGAATACGAAATGCTTGACCAAGCATTCATGCGTTCTGCTACGAAACCAGAGTCCGCGGTGATAGACTGGAAAAGCATAAATTCAGACGAGAGAGGCAAAATAATAAATAAGCTCAATGAGATGGGTATAGATTATGAGAAGGTATAGACTTCTTGCCTTCGCAATGGCGGCCGCTATAGTGCTCCTGCTTATACCGGGGTTGTCAAACGCACAATACTGGTTCCAGTCGGGTGCCAGAGCAGGTAACGAAGCAGGTCAAAACAACGGCGCATCTGTATCAATCCAAACAGTCTATCAAAATGTTTCTAATGGGTCGCTTGGCTTCTGGGTCGGAGAGGACCTGTCAAATGGGGCATTCGTTCAGGTAGGGTACGAGATAGTAAATTCAAGCGGGAGTTATCCACGGCAATGTTCACCATCCGGATGCAACAACTACACGTTTATAGCCGGCGGCGTGCCTACCTGGTTTTGGGAGTACTTCCCGGCAGGATACAACGGCAACAGCTTCTACGGCGGAATAGGGGGCAATGCCTCGGCAGGGGTTAACGGCACTTTCAATACATACTCATTCAGCTCAAGCGGGAATACGTGGTATTTCTACTTTAATGGCAATAAAATAGGCAGTGCGGATATGGGCACAAGCACCTCAGGCCCAAACCCACCCGTGGCGCTTGAGGAGCAGGCTGCAACCTATACAACAATGCATATAACACCTGTAAAATTCAGGAACCTGGAATACGGATATGGCAGCGGATATAGGCTGGTGCCTAAAGGCTACGCCTATGTGGGATATGGTTCTGGAAGCGATACCTCAATCCCGAACCCATACGGAGTCCAGGAAGTCGACAACTATGTTGACTATATGGAGGTAGGCTCAGGAATTCCGATACCGGCAAATTACAGCACCCTCTGGAGCCTTGGATATTCGCTGACAGAAAGCTCGCAATACGGAAACCTGTCAAAAGTTGAAAACTACACCGCATATTCAACAATTCCCCTGAATTCCCCGCAGACGATAAATATCACAAAGGGGGTCAGAGTCATATTTGCAGGGTGGGTCGGGGGCGGCATAGGTTCATACACAGGGCCCGATAATTACACCACAATCACCATGAACGGTAATATAACAGAGCAGGCATCGTGGAAGACGCAGTATTACCTTAATGTATCATCGCAGTACGGAAACTCATACGGCAGCGGATGGTACAACGCAAGTACCCCCGCATCATTCGGCTTAAGCCAGACAACCATACCCATAGCAGCTGGCACAAGGGTGCTTTTTGATGGCTGGAACGGCTACGGGGTTTCGGCTAATTCAACAGTACTCATGAGCGGGCCTAAAGACGTAGTAGCTGAATGGGTAATGCAATATATGCTCAATGCGACTAGTCCGTATGGGACCGTATACGGAAACGGATGGTACGACTCCAACAGCACAGCAACCGTAAGCCTAAACGAGACCGCATTTGGTACAGGTAATAGTTCAAGGCTTGCGTTTGAGAAATGGAGCAAAGGCTACAACCAGTCGAGCGTATCAATAACAATGGCCGCACCGGTATTCATGACTGCAATATTCGTGCCGCAGTACCTCATAAAGTTTGTGCCAGAGGATTCTAACGGCAATCCTATACGCTACGATTACATAATGGTGGACGGCATGCATGCAATAAACAGTACCTACCTTGACGCCAATACTACTTACAGGATAAGCTATGCAGAGTACAAAGGCACACAGGTATCGAGCAATCAGCAGTTTACAGTAGAAGGGCCAAGTACAGTCAGCTTCAAATTACCGATATATAACGTGGAGTACCATGCTTCAAGCGTATTCGGGACACCTATCAACGCAAGCGTTAACGTTACGTTCAAAAACGGCAGTACAATTTCGTTCTATCTTGGCCCAACCGGAACAAGGACGATCCCTGATGTGCCTTACGGGTATTCTTATGGCAAGATATCCTATCTGGGCATCCCGCAGAACATAGCTACCGGCAACGGAAGCGCAGTTTCCGCAACTATGCTGACGCCCTCACTTATAGGGCTGTTAGTTGCAGGCGTAATAGCCATAGCAGTAACTGCCAAATTGGCGCTGATAAAAGAGAAGAAAATGAAAGGCCTTGCCGGAGGTTAAAGGCAACCTCCCCGATCTGGACTTCTTGTCAGTACCTCTCCACCTTCATTTCCTTTATAATGTCCCCCTCCCCAAAAAGAAATGACGCGTTTATGCGCCTGCCTTCAAGCAGGTCCGAAAGCCAATACTTGTCATCCGGCCACATTTTTTCAAAAGGAAGATGGTCTTTTGCTATCCACATCGGCTTCATTTCCTCGCTTTCAGAAGGTTCTCCCTCCCAAGAGTATATAACGAAAACATGCACCTCCTGGTTAAAATCGTCTCTTCCCCCGTCAAAATAAAAATTTATAACACCTGTCTCTTCAAAGGATTTTGGCGTTACTCCTATCTCCTCTTTTGTCTCCCTCATCATGGCATCCTTCACACTCTCCCCTTCCTTTAACTTTCCGCCAACACCGTTGAATCTCCCGGATCCGAAGCCCCTCTTTTTCATGGCTATGAGTACATTGCCATTATCCTTGTTAACGAGATAAGCCAATGTTACCTTGCGCAGGTCGATATGCCCGTTTTCGTAATAAGATAGACCTTTCTCCTCCGTAAACTCACCTTTCAATAGTATGTTTTGCAATCCCAACATTTAAATTCCAATTACCAAAATATAATACTCCTCTATAAATCGCAGCTTAGCTGCAAATCACGGTGTTTATATAACCGACGTGTATGCCGCATTCCTAAAAAAATACAAGGAACTATACGATATACAGAAACTGGCGATAGCAGAAATAACCGCAGGAAACAACTGCGTGATATCGGCACCTACCGGAAGCGGAAAGACAGAGGCGGCGCTGCTGCCCGTACTTGATCAATTATCAAAAGGGACGGATCACACAGGCATAAAAGCGCTCTACATAACCCCACTGCGCGCCCTGAATCGCGATTTGGTAAAAAGGCTGGAATACCTTTCAAATGAAATAGGAGTAAGTATAGCGGTCAGGCACGGCGATACGCAGCAGACAGAAAGGAGCAGGCAGAGC
Source organism: Microcaldota archaeon (assembly GCA_021800135.1). GTDB lineage: Archaea > Micrarchaeota > Micrarchaeia > Micrarchaeales > Micrarchaeaceae > JAKATY01. The sequence goes on along the minus strand of JAJYZH010000018.1, from coordinate 4,596 downwards.
CGGCACGCTCCAGAAATACTCATCACTACGCCAGAGACGCTTCAGAGCATACTTCCGACAAAATATCTAGGGACTGCATTGGGGAACCTAAAATACGTAATAATCGACGAGGTACACGAACTTTATTCAAATAAGAGGGGCGCGCAACTGTCCCTTGCTCTTGAGAGACTCGAGGAAAAATCGAAGAACTTCCAGCGTATAGGAATAAGCGCAACAATCGCAGACATCGATTCAGTAAAGAAGTTCCTATGTGGGGAGAGGCCATGCAAGTCCCTATTGTCAGGGCAAGTGAAGAGAATGTCGCTTACGGTAGAGCTTCCAGAATCATCAGCGGCTTCCTCAGATTTCAAGGAACGATTCGGACTCGATGCAGGGGCAGCGGCCAGGCTCTACTCCGTAGTAAAGCACATAAAAGAATCAGAGTCAACAATAGTGTTCGCTAATACCCGGCAGGCAGTGGAGGCCGTCGGAAGCAAACTCGTATACCTCAACAGCATAGAGCCTTTTGGGGGGATAGGGGTGCACCACAGCTCTATAGACAAAAAGGAGAGGATAGACCTTGAGGACAGGTTCAAGGCGCATGCACTCAAGGCGATAATGGCCACGAGTTCGCTTGAACTCGGGATAGACATAGGTTACATAGACGAGGTAGTGCAATACGGATCCCCCAGGCAGGTCCTAAGGCTGGTGCAGAGGGTCGGCAGAAGCGGGCATTCGGCCGGAAAGATGGCAAGCGGGGCAATAATATCCAGCAATGCGGTTGACGCGATAGAATCTATAGCCATATGCAAAGAAGCCGAAGGCGGCTTCCTCGAAACATTTGGGATGCATGAAGGTGCGCTAGATGTGCTGTTCAACCAGATAGTCGGAATAGCGCTGGACAAAGGCATAACCGACATAGACGAAGTAGCCATGATAGCAGGAAGATCATACTTGTATAGAAAGGTGCAAAAAGACACTATCGTAAGGCTGCTTGAGCTTATGAATAGGCAAAAGGTTGTCGGATTTGACGGGAAAAAGATAAGTGCAGGCCCCCGGACCCGTATGTTCTACTATGAACATCTGAGCCTTATCCCGGATACCAAGAAGTTCATAGTGAGGAATACCCTGGACCACAGGATAATCTCTACATTGGACGAGGAGTTTGTAGTGAACAACCTTGATGAAGACAGTGCATTCATAACTAAAGGGCTCCCATGGAAAGTGGTAAGCATAGAGAACGACAGCATACTTGTAGAACCGACCAGCGAAATAGAGGCTGCAGTTCCAGACTGGAGCGGCGAGGATATACCGGTAAGCTCTACTGTAGCAGAAGAAGTGGCAAGATCGGTCTCAAATCCGGATTCGCTGACTGGAAGCAGGTTCATAGGCAACGAAACAAAGAAGGCCCTCGCGGAATTCCTCGGAAGGCAGACAAACAAAATATTTCCGCCAGAGAAGATAGTGGTAGAGCAAACGGAAGATTATAAAATAATCTATTCGCCCCTCGGAACCATGGGCAATGAGGCGATAAGCAGGTTGCTGGGTTATTTCGCCGCGTCAAGGGCAGGCCACAGCATATTCATGAAGGCGAGTCCGTATTTCATATATATAGATGCGCCTAGGAACATCGACGTGAAAAAATACCTCACATCATTGGAGCCCGGAAATGTAGGGAAGGTAATGAAAAGCGTGCTTGAGGAAACCGAACTGTTCAGATACAAGTTCACGCAGATTGCTAAAATATTCGGACTGCTTGATAAAGAGGCGACTGTATCTAGGTCGCTTGCAAAGAGGCTTGTAAACATATACAGGGATACCCCAATATACGATGAGACTACAAGGGAGCTGATGAACAATTACTTCAGTATATCAGAGCTGGAAAGGTTCTTCACGCGGGTAAAGTCAGGAGCTATGGAGATAGAGGTAAGGAATGTCCCGAAGATGTCCCAATTCGCATCTGTCCTTCTTGATGCCTTCTACTTCACTAGGGAATTGATACTTCCTGTAACCCCAAACAGCCAGATACTTGACTCATTTGAGAACTTCCTGCTCGGCAAAAGTCTCAAGTTCATGTGCATGTACTGCGGCTTCACTTTCACCAGGAAGCTCTCCGATATAAAAGACGCGGACCACCTTGAATGCCCGGCGTGCGAGGGCAGGATGATAACAGTATATGATGAGAGCAGGGCGAAAGCAATCCGCAAGAAACTCAAATCTCAGAAACTCAGCCCTGTAGAAAAGGCAGAGTTCTCGGAAGCGCTTAAGGCGGCAAGCATGCTTGAGGCATACGGAGGACGGAGTGCTATCGCCCTATCGACGTATGGGGTAGGGCTCAAAACCGCAGCCAGGGTCCTGCGCATGCTGCGAAGGGATGACAGGTTCTTCTACCTGGACCTGATAGAAGCACAGAGGAACTTCATAAAGAACAAGAAATACTGGTCAATATGATGTCCGGACCGCTGCCTATCCATCTATTTTAAGCTTCAGCACTTTTGCAAGGTTCGATTTGAAGGAATCGGCAAGATGACTTGAACCAAAGCCGTTAGTCAAGAAACGTCAATATCCCAGTCAGTCGGCCTTCTCCTGTATTACCTTATACCTCGCGTTATTGAACCTTATTGCCAGTTCCCTGCCGCTGTAAAACACGTGGAGGAACACCGCAATAGCCGAAACCGAAGAGTGCGGCTGTGTTGTCACGCTTACCTTGTAATCTACCCTCTCATCGAGCTTCTTCAGGTTCTCCGAAAGCGTGGCTATAAGCAATATATTCTTATACGTTCTTACCCTGTACATCATCTTGGCTATCGGCGCCCCCGACTTTGTAAGGTATATCTTCTCATACCCTCTTTTCTCAGAAATTACCCTCTCCCAATCCTTTTCATACCTCACATCGAACTTGCCGCCCCATTTGCTGCTTATGGCCCGGAAATACCTGACAAGCTTTGGTTTGCTCCTTGAAGTGAATATGACCGAACTCGCCCCGAAAGCACGCGATGCCAACCCTATGTCCTTCTCATTTTCCAACGATCCTTCGCCTATTATCAGCACTGTTATCATGCACCTCCCCAACATAAACATTTCGGATAAAATCTATTTAAGCCTGCGCATCAGCCTCTGGCCGTGCCAGGAGCTGCGCACTTACCAGCTTTGTACCCGGTTCCAGACGCATAAGCCTGACACCAGAGGCGTTTCTCCCGGTTACTCTTATCGAAGCCGTGTCTATCTCGATAGACAATCCCTTCGAATTGACCAGTAGCACTCCACTTGCCTTTGAAATGTCCAGGGTTTCTATCACCTCTCCCGTCTTGCTGTTTACCCTTAGGTTAGCCACTCCCCTTCCGCCGCGTTTCTGCAATCTATACTTCTCTACAGGTGTTATCTTGCCGTATCCGTTCTGGGTTATAGAGAGCACGCTATCCCCAGGTTTGATCGAGATCACACTGGCAACCGTGTCGTTCTGCGACAGTTTTATTCCCCTTACGCCTGCGGCTACCCTGCTCATGCTTCTTATGCCCTCCTCGTTGAACCTTATAATCTTTCCATTCCGTGTGGATATGAGCAGCTGAGATTTGCCATCAGATATCGCCACTTCCGCAAGTTCGTCGCCTTCAGAAAGCGGTATAGCCTTTATTCCGTTCGACCTCGGCCTTGAGAAGCTCTCTGCCCTGACTCTCTTTATTCTGCCGTGTACCGTGACAAATGTAAGGTGCTTGCTGGAGAATTCCCGGGTGTTTATTATCCTGCCTATCCCCTCCCCTTCCCGCAGCCTTACCAGATTTACTGCGGCTTTACCGCCTGTATATCTTGTGCCTTCCGGTACCTGCCACGCCTTAAGCCAGTAAGCTCTGCCTTTGTTTGAAAGCAGGAGCAGGTAATCCTTCGACCTGCAGTAAACAATCTCCTTTACGGAATCGCCTTCCTTAAGATCTATGGTGATAATCCCCTTCCCCCCACGTTCCTGCAGCTTATAAGCCTTTGCAGGCAGCCTCTTCATGTAACTGCTCCGGGTCAGGATTATAACAGAATCCTCATCGTTTATTATGTCCTCCCTTGTAAGATCAACGAGTTCAGTGTTTTGCTCTATGCTTGTCTTCCTTGGGACTCCATACCTGTTCTTTATATCCGAGGTTTCCTTCTTTATGATATCGAAAACATATTTGTCATCAGAGAGGATTCTGCTGTAGCTTCCTATATCTGCCCTAAGCTTCTCTCCCTCCCCCCTAAGTTCTCCGCTTTCAAGTCCTGTAAGTCTGCTGAGCTTCATATCAAGTATCGCCCCCGCCTGCTTTTCTGTCACCGAAAGCATATCCATAAGCGCCTCGCGCGCCTCCTTCACATCCTTCTTGCTCTTAATCAGAGAGGTAACTCTATCTATATTCTCTATTGCCTTCACGAGGCCCTCTACTATATGCAGTCTGTCAGAAGCGACCCCCAGATCGAACTTTGTGCGCCTTTTTACCACGCTGAGCCTGTGATCTACGAATATCATTATGAACTCCCTGAGGTTCAGGTTGAGCAGCTTGTTCCCGATCACGGCTACATTCATGACAGGCATCGATATCTGGAGCTGTGAATGCTTATAAAGCGCATTGAGCACATAATCAGGATTGGCAT
>JAJYZH010000017.1 GCA_021800135.1 Microcaldota archaeon | reverse complement strand
TTTAGGTTCGGCTCCCAGGCCCTTCGACTGCTTTTAACCGCTACAGGATTTATGTACATTCTTCCTCGCAGAGGAAAAGAAGGAGGCTATCGCAGCTATTCCTGGATACTTGGGATTGCTGGGATTTGAACCCAGATTTGCAGGTATCTTCATTAATCGAAATTCCAGATCCTAATCATCGCTTTTCGCTCAATACGGATAAACATCTGGAGCCTGCCGCGCTGCCAGATTACGCAACAATCCCACGTATTAGGGTTTTAAATGCAACTGATATATATGTTTTCTTCCAATGCATAGGGTTCGATATGCCTGTTGTTTATAAGAAGTGGATAATAAGGGTAGAAGAGTTCAATGACAGAAAGAGCGGCAGGTTTACTATAAGGATAGCAAAGCCTGATGTAGTAGTGATCCTTCCATTCATAACAGAGAACACTATACTACTCGAAAAGCATTACCGCCCTGTTATTGGGAAAAACATACTGGAGCTTCCTGCAGGCCATATAGACAAGGGCGAACGTCCTATCCAATCTGCACGGAGGGAGCTGCTTGAGGAAACAGGGTACATTGCCGGGAAGATGAAGCCAGCATTCACCTCCTTCGACGCACCAGGCCTGCTTTCATCACGTATGTACTTCTTTATCGCTACAAACATGCGCCGTGTAGGAGAAAAGACAGACAAACACGAGATTCAACGTCCCCTAAAGATGAAGGTAAGCAAGGCGCTTGATATGGTAAAGCGAGGTAAAATAGAAGATAATAAAACCATTTCGGCTCTATTATTCTATGAAAAATTTGCAAGTAGGAGGTGAAAGACTCGTGTATAACATCATAGCTCTTATCGCACCATACAACATAGGAATAAACATAGCTGCATTTCAGTTCTCTAAAGCGATATCCAGCCCCCTTCTGACAAGTATTATGACATACTTAGGTAAAAGTTTCCTTGTTGTAATACCATTGATTGTACTATACCTCTACCTTAAGAAAGATATGAATACCTACTCCTTTATACTTGCAGGAGTGCTGCTGTACGTGGTATCAGATTCTATTAAGATTCTGGTAGGCGAAGTCAGGCCGTGTAATATCCCGGCTCTGTCATGGATAAACAACGCAGCGTGCGAGAACACATTCTCATTCCCTAGCAACCACGCGAGCGTTCTTACGGGGCTGCCATTATTCCTTGGTAGATATAGAATACTGCAGGCGCTTTACATAGTATGGCTGCTACTAGTATTGTTCGGGAGGGTGTATCTAGGTCTGCACTACCTTACCGATGTTGTTGCGGGTGTGATTTTAAGCCTTGCCATCTCATATCTGGTTTACGCATATAGAGAAAAGATAAATAGATTCTTCAATGGCATAGTGGAAAGGATACTACCATTTCTTGCCATAAAATGAAATTAGCAGTTGATTATGATGGACAACAAATACCTATACATTATAATAATAGTGATAGTTGTCGCCTCAGTATTGGTCGCGGTGTTTAAGACATCAGGAAGTAATTCTGCGCCCTCTGCACTCATAGGCGCAAAGGTAAATCAGTCTGAAATAGCCCAGCTCTACGAAATAGCAATGAACTCTACGCTGGCTAACCAGATAGGTTCAGGTACGGCTGCAGGATTGCCTACCCCTGAAAGCGGGGCTCCCATAATAGAAAAGGCGCAGCCAACGGTCGTATACGTGGGGGCCGAGGATTGTCCATACTGTGCGGCTACGCGTTGGGGTCTCATAATCGCCCTTATGCGGTTTGGTAACTTTACAGGACTCAGCTACATGCAGTCCAGCTCCACCGACGTGTACCCTAATACTCCTACATTCACATTCTATGGGTCTTCATACTCCAGCAGTGCAGTGAACTTCATGCCGGTCGAAACGCTCACAAGGAACTACTCGCTACTTGAGGTCCCAAATAATATACAGAACGAAACGTACGCGAAATATGACAAAGGAGTTGGTGTACCGTTCATAGATTTCAACAATCAAAGCATACAACTTGGCTCGGAGATAGACCCTCAGATTCTTGACGGGCATTCATGGGGTTACATAACCCAAGAGCTTAAAGATCCAAGTTCAACTTTTTCCCAGGCGATAATCGGAAACGCGAACGTATTCACGGCGCAGATATGTAGGATAACAAACAACACGCCAAAAAGCGTATGCAGCCAGCCCTATGTCAGCAGGATTCTAACGTTCCAGTAGCCTACCTTGTTATCGTAGTTCCAGAAATGCCTTCGATTACTTCATTAAGCCTGAATAGGCTGCCTATATACGCCCTGCTGCCACCATTTTCTATGAAGTCGACACAGGCCCTGACCTTTGGGCCCATCGTACCCTTTTCAAATCTCTCTAGGATTTTTTTAATTTCGGAAACTTTCACGCTTTTTATTCCCCTCCTGTTTTCGGGGAAATCTGCGTATACATAATCTACGCCTGTAAGTATTACCATCTCATCCGCGCCTATGCCGTTTGCGATAATTCTCGCCTCATAGTCCTTGTCTACCACGGCGTTAGCCCCCACAAGCGACCTTCCTTCCATGTATACAGGGACACCTCCCCCGCCTCCGGCTATGACTACCTTTCCATCATCTAAAAGTTTTGAGATTGCATCAATCTCGGCTATCTTTTTAGGAACAGGCGAAGGGACCACCTTTCTATATCCGCCATTTTCGGCTACATAGCTGAATTTTTCCAGCTTTAATTCCTTCTTCAACTCCATTTTTGTGAAGAACGGCCCGACCGGCTTGCTCGGGGATCTGAAGGCAGGATCATCTGCTTCTACAATAGCGTGAGTGAGTACTGCAATTACGTCTTTCTTTATACTCGTTTTCTCAAAAGCGTTCCGCAGCGCAATCTCTATCATTGATCCTATGAACGCCTGCGTTTCGGCATTAAGAGAGAATAACGGCAGTTTTGGAACCGCCCTTCTCGCAATCTCATTTCTAAGCAACTCGTCACCCACCTGCGGGCCGTTTCCATGGGTTATTACAAGGTCCGTATTGTGTTTGAATAGCATTTCTGCTATGTCTGCCGCTGCCTTTGAAATATGGGAAAACTGCGTCTTAAACGTAGGCCTTTCTCCCTTTTCGAGTACGCTGTTGCCACCAAGCGCTATTACAACTCTGTTCATCTGCCCGAATAACTTCCACAGGATATCTATTTATGCGTTGTTTGTTATTTTACAATATATGGGGTTCAATGCCTTTCTCGAACGTCTGATTGCGGGCAGGTGGATAGCGGGAGCCGACGAATCCGATGCTATAACGGCGGCATTAAGGTTCAAGCGTGCAAATATAAATTCTATAATAAACTATTTGGGAGAAGAATTCACGCAAATGGAGGAAATCAATTCAACTGTAAAAAAGTATATCGATCTGGAAGCTGAGATAGGTAAGAGGCGCTTGGGATCAGACCTATCGGTCAAACTCACGCAACTCGGTATGCTGGTGAGCAGGAAGGCATGCCATAGAAATCTGGACCTGATAGTAAAAAGGGCAAAAACGGCAGGCATATTCGTATGGATAGATATGGAAGAGGAAAACATTGTCGATAGGACAATAGAGGAATACCTGACCGAGGCCAGCCATGGCAATGTAGGTATCTGCATACAGGCGTATACGCTAAATAGCGGAGAAAAATTAAGGCGCGTGGTAAGGGCAGGCGGGATAGTGCGCCTAGTAAAGGGTGCATACCCACTGTCAGAAGACACCTTCAGAACACGGCGGGAGATTACGCGCAACTACGGCAGGCTTATGCTCTATCTGTTCAGGAACTCTAAGAGATTCACCATAGCGACTCATGATATTGCATTGGTTGAAAAAGCAATAAGGTATAACATAAAATACAAAAAGGATGTGACGTACGCCATGCTCAACGGCGTGCGCAACAGGTATCTCAAGGCGCTTGCAGAGAAAGGGTACAAAACAGCGGTCTATCTCCCGTTTGGAGAAAAATGGATAGATTACTCGTACAGAAGGCTTAAAGAAGCTGGTCATGCAACAATCATACTGAAATCTTTGTTCGAAAGGCAGGGTGTATAAATGGTTGAAGATCAGAAGAAGTATCTGCTTACGGCCAAGAAAGCCGAAGACATTACCGAATGGTATACCCAGGTAATAATCAATTCAGAATTTGTGGATTACAGTGCTGTTTCGGGAATGATGGTTTTTCGGCCAGATTCTTACTTCGCATGGAATACAATAAAGGAAGCTACTGACAAGATGTTCAAGGACGTCGGGGTGCAGGACGTATATTTCCCGCTCCTGATACCGAAACGCTTATTAGAGAAGGAGCAGCAACATGTAAAAGGATTTTCGCCAGAGGTTGCATGGATAACCCATGCCGGCGATTCAGAGCTTTCCGAACGCCTTGCCGTACGCCCTACTTCAGAAGCCATAATGTACGACAGCTTCTCGAAATGGATACGTTCATGGCGCGATTTGCCTATCAAATACAACATATGGGCAAGCGTTGTGCGGTGGGAGTTCAAGCATCCTACGCCGTTGCTCAGAAACAGAGAATTCCTATGGAATGAAGGCCATAGCGTTTTTGCAACACTGGAGGAAGCAGAGGCTGAACGCGATGTGATACTCGGAATATATGAAAAGATCCTTCATGATTATTTGGCCCTGCCTGGAATAAAAGGCATGAAAACGGACAATGAAAAATTCGCAGGCGCAATGGCTTCTTACAGCATAGAGCATCTTATGCCAGATGGTTGGGCACTGCAAGGGCCGGATCATCATAGCGACGGACAGAACTTCGCCAAGGCGTTCGATATAAAATTCATAGACAAGGATGGGAACAAGAAGTATGTTTACCAGAACACATACGCCATAACAACGCGCGAGCTTGGAGCGATGATACTGACTCACGGGGATGACAAAGGGCTCGTACTTCCGCCAAAACTAGCGCGCATACAGTTGGTAATAGTACCTATATACAATAATTCTAACAAGGAAGAGGTGCTGCAATACTCCAAGTCCCTGTATAACTCAATAAAGGGACAATTCAGGGTGTACCTAGACGACCGCGACGAATACTCCCCAGGATGGAAATACAACGAGTGGGAGATGAAAGGGGTTCCAGTGCGTCTGGAGGTTGGCAAGCGCGAGCTAGAATCAAAGTCGGCAATAGCAGTACGCAGGGATACAGGCAAAAAAGAAACAGTCTCTATCTCCAGACTTGGAGATGAATTGTCCACGCTCATGGAAGACATACATTCTAAACTATATGAAAAGGCCTCCGATTTCCTCAAATCCCACACTTTCACCGCGAAAGATTATTCGGAGCTGAAGAAATTTGTCGGGGAGGGGATTGTCCAGGCACCATGGTGCGGATCCGGAGAATGCGAGGAGAAGATAAAGACCGAGACAGGCGCTAAAATAACAAATCTCCCTTCAGGGTTACAGGATGGAGCAAAAGGGGAGAAATGCGTCTACTGCGGCAAGGAAGCAAAGCACATAGCAAACTTTGCACGGTCATATTAAAGGTAAATGTAAGGTGCTTTTACGAAGGTAGCTGTAGGATCAATGAACAAGGCCAAGAATGAAGCAGTAATCAAGGTCTTTACCAAAGTATTTGGCTCAGTGGAAGCAGTTCCAGTAGAATCTGAATCCGGGGTGAGTCAGCAACCCATGTCAGATGACGAGGCCATAAAAGGTGCAATAAACAGGGCAAAGCAAGCGCTTTACAAAGTGGGCGAGGCCGAATACGGAATAGGGCTGGAAGGCACCGCCTATGAAAACGAGTACGGGATGTTCGTAGGAGGCTGGGTTGCGGTAGTTGACAGAAAAGGTACAACAGGAATCGGGGCAAGCGGAAAGGTGCTGCTTCCAAAAGCAGTTGCGGATAGATTGAAGAAAGGGGAAGAGCTACGCCCCGTAATATACAGCCTTTCAGAGTCATGGAACCTGCCGAAAGAAGAGTTAGACGATCTGAGATCATTCGGCACGCTCGGCATACTGACAAAAGGGCTATACACCAGAATCAACGAGTTTGAAGAAGCTACAAAATGTGCCCTTGCCAGGATTATCTCAAGAGAGAAGTATGAAAAATAGGCAAACTCACCTCTTCAAAGCAAGCTTTTTATATGACGGCAGGGTAACGATTATCATAGCCCCGTCGTTCAGTGGCCAAGGACAGCGGGCTTTGGACCCGCGAACATCGGTTCGAATCCGGTCGGGGCTACTTAAGCTCTGGGGCATTCCTACCTACGTGCATTAAAAATCAATCCTTGCCGATTCTGCTCGCAAGCGCCCTGGCACCATCGAGCCTTGCCTTGGCCCTGCCAGAACGCGCCTCCAATCTCTTTATCTTACGCCAGGCAGCCGCGGCCTTTTTCTTTTTGAAAAACTTCAGGAAACCAGTGCTGCAGCTCCTCATTTCCACGTTTAATGCATAAATCCTCGAATCATACAGTGATATGCTCTTGCTGTATCTCGTTATCCTTTTGTCCAGATCGAACGTAATCCCCCTGTAGTACCTCTCAACGCCTTTTACGTCCTTCATCCTAGCCACAAGCCCGGTCACTATCGCAGTCGCTATATCCCTGTTTATGGTCCTGCTGTAGAAGTAGGCTATGGCTTCCATCATATCCGTATACCTCTCCGCGGAGTTCATATCCATTTTCTTTGTGTTCTCGATGAGCCTATCTATGCAATACGTTTCATAGTTAAGGTCCGAGAGTATGCCCTTCATATTGCTTACGTGGTCTTCAAGCAAATATACTTTCTCAGGCTCTCCGATCTTGGCCTTCCATTCCTCCCTGGACACATCCCTAAATGCCTTCTCTATAAGGTTCATAGACCTTATGACCGCGCGGTTTTCCCGTCCGCCCTCTAAAGTGGAACTCGTCACTGTATCGCCAGAATAAAGAAAGATTAACAAATAATTGAATAGCAAGTGCTAAAAACACTATCTGCGCTGTCATAAACCAAGAAAAATAAAATAAAAGAGAAAAACAAAACGAATGCGTTTCAGGGCGGAGACTGAAGATGCCCATATAGCCCTGTATAGCCAATCAAGAATGCTAGAAACGCAGTTATAAGGAGAAGCACGAACAGCAAGAGGTATCCGTACTTCCCTGCCCCTTTAGCCTTGGCGTACATCAACGGGGAGAATATCCCTGATAGGGCAGCGAATACATACAGGCCAAAAGAAGGCAAGAAGTGTACTCCGCTTTCGAGCCCGAAGTTCACCATAGCCAATGCCCCTACTGCTATGTATATGCCAATGAAGAATCCGAATATAGAGAGTATATTCAGGTTTATATTCTTCCATGCCATATACGCTCCGGCCATCATTACAATGCCTAGCATCAGAAGCGGATCACCGAAAAGCATATTGTATGCTCCAGGCAGAGGCCATGTAACGGACATCAGGAATCCGCTGGCAAAATTGAAGAAACCCAAAGCAAACGCAGGTACAGTCAATTCGCTAACCCATTTCTTGTTCAACCCCCTACCAAGGAAGTATAGCGCTATAAGAAGGGAGCTCAGTCCCAGACTGAGCAACATCACAGCCAGTGCATCTACGTAGACCATATTATCACTTTGCGCAGTGCCAGGACCTACATTTTCGATCGGATATGCGTATTTCCTCCTTGACTGGCAAGCCTTTTATTCTTATTGGTATCATTGATAAAAAGCGTCTTGGCTTCTCGTGATCAAATGCTCGCATGGTATTACTTCGTGCTTATCTCCTCTGTGCTTATGGGCATTTCTACAATCATAGAGAAGAACACGCTAAAAAACGAGCATGCAGCCGCGTACAGCGCCGCATTCACCATAATCATACTCCCTCTCTCCCTAATATTCCTTCCATTCGCCAACTTCCATATAACCCTGTACGAAGTTGCCATAATCTACGCCGTAAGCCTGATATCCACCTCTACATATGTGCTGAGCGCAAGGGCATACAGGCACGGCAATATATCCATAACTTCCCCCCTCCTCAGTTCTTTGCCAGTAATGTTCACAGTTTTGTTTGCGTTTCTATTCATCGAGGAACGTCTCTCTTTCATCCAATACGCAAGCATAGCCGTTTTGATCATTTCGTCTTATTTCATGGTGTTTGATACTGGCAAGAACGTACAGAACGGTTATAAAAGGGGCAAATACGTAGCAATCCTGCTCCTCGATTCTGTTCTGATGGCTGCCGGCACAGTAATAATGAAGTACCTTTTCGATCTCAATGTAAACATATTCACCTATCTTATACTGGTCGAGTATTTTATCGCGTTGAACATGGTTTTAGTGATGCTTTTTAGGTATGGTGGTTTGGGGGAGATAGCGGCGAACATAAAGCGGTACAAGGTCCCTATACTTGCTATAGCCGTGCTGACTACACTATACCGTGTAACTTACTATCTCGCAGCAGCTCCGGCAGCCATAGGCCTTGTCTATACCCTGCGCAACAGTGTATACGTGCTTATTACGGTAGCAATAGGAGGAATACTGTTCAGCGAGAAGAAGCTGGCATTTAAGACTATACTTTCAGCAATCATAATAGTAGCCGCATACGCGCTTATCTCATAGCACGTTCCGGCAGGCGGACAATATGACAGAAAAAATTTACCTTTCAAACTCTTACGTTAAAGAGTTCGATGGTACAGTGGAAAGCGCATCTGGACAGGCCGTCATACTAGACAAGACAGCCTTCTTTCCCGGAGGCGGCGGCCAGCCTGCCGATACAGGCATAATCGCATCGGAAAAGGGTGCATTCAGGGTTGTGGAAGTTAAGAAGGATGGCGAAGAGGTTGTGCATATACTCGACCGCGAAGGCCTGTCTCCAGGCATGAAGGTTCATGCTACGTTAGACTGGGAAACGCGATACATGCATATGCGCCTTCACACGGCAATCCATATAATCGACGGCGTAGTGGAAAAGAGAAACCAGGGATCTATAACGGGAGGCCAAATATATGATGATAGGGCGCGGGTTGACTTTGATATTCCGGGAATGGATAGGCAGACGGTAGAAGCAATAATCAGTGAAGCGCAAAAAATCGTAGATTCAGGCCAAAAGGTGTACCCCAAGACGTTTAAAAAGGAGGAAGCCCTCACCATAGAAAATCTCTCAAGAACTGAACCCGGGCGCGAACTCATGAAGCAGCTCGATGAGATACGAGTCATAGTGATAAACGGGTTCGATATGCAGATGGATGGTGGCACGCATGTTTCAAGTACAAAAGAA
>JAJYZH010000016.1 GCA_021800135.1 Microcaldota archaeon | reverse complement strand
CAGGTGCGTAGTATTCAGGTTCAAGCCTCTTACAGAGCAAGACATGCGAGAGTACATAGAAAGGATCGCCGAAGGTGAAGGCCTAAAGGTTGACGAAAAGGCGGTCAGCGCGCTGATATACGTAAGTGAAGGGGACCTAAGGAAGCTTGCCAACACGCTCCAGAGCGCAGCCCTGCAGCACGAAAAGATCACAGAATCCAGCATATATGACATTGCGGCCAGGGCCCGACCGAAAGAGATAGCAAGCATGCTAAAACTGATCACGAGCGGGGACTTCGAAGGATCGCGCAAGGAACTTGACAACCTCATGACTATAAACGGAATGGGTTCCGAGGACATACTTACTCAATGCTACCGTGAAGTGCAAAACATGAACATCCCGGAACAAATTAAACTGAAAGTAATAAAAATCATAGGTGAGGCTAATTTCAGGATTGTTGAAGGGGCGAATGAGAGGATACAGATGGAAGCGCTCCTCGCGCAGATAGCCCTTGAATCGCAATCTGCAAAATAGGTGGTTCTATAACAAAAGAAGGCGACAAGGCCGCGGACTTTAGTCTGCAAGGGAGCGATGGCAGGAGCCATTCTCTTTCTGAATTCAAAGGGAAGTATCTGGTGCTGTATTTTTACCCTAAGGACAATACACCTGGCTGTACGATAGAGGCGAATGAATTCAATAAGAACCTTAGCAAGATAGAGGAACTTGGTGCGAGGGTCGTAGGGGTTAGCAAGGACAGTATAGAATCCCATGGCAAGTTCCGTGACAAATACGGGCTCTCATTCCTTCTGCTTTCAGACCCTACAAGCGAAATGATAAAGGCATACGGGGCTTACGGGAACAGGGGCATATTCGGAATGGGTACACTTAGAAATACCTACATAATAGGCAATGCTGGAAAGATCGTAAAGATATTCGACAAGGTCAACCCACGCGGCCATGCAAAAGAGGTAATCGATTTCCTGGAAAACGAGAAAGTTAAGTGACAGGCATCCTGCCTGCACCTTATGCATCTATTCTGTATACACTGCTTCCTACTTGGACTTTATACTTGGTTTTTATCCCTACAGAATCCCCCTCATAAGCTTCTGCCACATCCTTTCTGTCTATCTGCATGCTTTCGACCCTCTGCCGTATATGCTCCTCTTCATCTCCTATCTCTATAAGGTCTCCGACCTTCAGGTGTGATATAAGCTTTATTGCAACTACACCTATATTGCTAAAGTAGTATTCAACCTTCCCTACCTCCACCTTTGCAGTACCTGCAGCCTGTGCCGTGCTTTGGGCTCCGCTTTCATTTGCAGCATCCCTTGCCTCTATCTCATTGATAGAGCTCATCGCGTCGTCAAGATCCTGACCGCGCCTACGTGCCATCAAACCACCTTCAATACCCCAACGCCTCGAGCTTCTTCTTTATAAGCCTGGTCTCGTATCCTAGCCTAGATTGCTCCTTCTCACTCGTCTCCGACAGTACGAGCCTGAGTATGAAGGCCACGTAGCTCGATACGGAAGGGAATCCCGTCTCGCTTATGTGATATTCCACCTTCTTAAAGAGCCTCGTAGGTATCGATACCGAAGTGAATTCCTGCCTGTTCTCCCTCTTGACCTTCAAGCGACTCACCAATTCAATTACTATGCGATGGGAAGGTATTTAAATCTAATTATACATAAATATTTTACTTATACATAATTACTGATTGCATGACCGACAAGATTTTCGAGATTGTGAAGTCGCTGGAGAGGAATCCCGACGAGGCACACTGGAAGGTGTTTCACAAGGAGGTTTTGAAGAGCAAGGCAAGATACTACAAGGTCTTTTATCCCAAGAAGCTGAAGAAGCTTTCGGACCTGTACAGCGCATACGTCATCGTCTACGACGCAAAGTACGTGCCCATGTTCAGGATACCAGCGTTCATGAAGGCAGGTAGAAAGATACAGGGCGCTACCATATACCTCGAAGGGCTTCTCAACACCAACAAAGACTACAAGGAGTGGATAGCATGATAGAACAAAATCTAAAGACGTTGGAAGACAAGAGCATATACATACTGCGTGAAGCAAAGCAAAAATTTGACAACGTGGCGGCGTTGTGGTCTATGGGGAAGGATTCAACTACAATGCTGGCGCTTGCTAAGAAGGCGTTCTTGGGGAAGATTCCCTTTCCCATAATCCACATAGACAACAGGATCGATTTTCCTGAAACCTACGCTTTCAGGGAATACCTTACAAAGAAATGGGGACTTAATCTGATAGTCGCGTACAGCGAAATAAAACCAGATTCAATAGGTTCAGCATGCTGTGGCAGAAACAAACCCGAGACGCTTAAGAAGGTGATGAAGGAATACGGATTTGATGCCCTGATCGTATCGATACGCAGGGACGAGCACGGGATAAGAAGCAAGGAGAGATACATGTCTCCTCGCGACGAGAAGTTCAGATGGGACTACAAGAACCAGCCTGCCGAGTTATGGGACGATTACGCCTCAAAAGCCACAAAAGGACATGTCAGAATACACCCTCTCTTGGACTGGAACGAAATCGACGTTTGGAGGTATATACAGCAAGAGAAAATACCAATCAACCCTCTCTATTTTTCGAGGAATGGTTTCCGATACAGGAGTCTCGGATGCACTCACTGTACAGTGCCTGTAAAGTCGGACGCAAAGAACGTAAACGACATAGTTAAAGAGCTCAAGGTCACTAAGATAGAAGAGAGGTCAGGCAGGAGCATGGACAAAGAAAACGAATATGTAATGCAGCGGCTTAGATCCCTCGGTTATTTATAGGTCTCAACTATGTCAACAAAAGGGATAAAACAGTCTGCAGAATTGATTCAGAAGCGGGTTAATTCCAGAAGAGGGTATCATCCACCTGAAGAATCCAGAAGGAAAATGAGTATTGCAAAGTCAGGTGTAAATAATCCATTTTATGGCAAGCACTGGAAAGAATCTTCGAAAAAGAAATTGCGAATCTCTATGGCGGGTTATAAACATTCTGAAGAAACAAAAGAAAAAATAAGAGCCGCAAGAATAAGATTTTATCAAGAGCATCCGGAGATTATGGACAGATATAAAGGTCAGAACAGTCCAATGTTCAAAGAACACGATATCAACAGCAATGTAGATACCTGTGTCTTCCGGATATTAGAGGAATTAAATAAAGGAGGATATAAATGATGGTGCGCAATATAACCCTGTTGGGCCACAAGGATCACGGCAAGTCCACCCTTATCGGCAGTATGCTGATGCTGACAAACTCGGTGACGCAGGCGAGGATAAGAGAGGCCAGGATCTACAGCAAGAAGCTGCACAAAGGCTTCGAACCGGCTTTCATACTGGACAGCTTCCACGAAGAGAGAACTGGAGGACTAACAATAGACATAACCAGAGCAGAGATACCTTACAGGGACACGGCTTTCTCCTTCATAGACGTTCCGGGCCATGAGGAGCTGATAAAAAACATGATAAGTGGGGCTTCCTACGCCTCTACGGCCCTGCTCCTCGTATCCGCGAAGAAAGGGGAAGGCGTCAGGGATCAGACAAAAAGGCACCTCTTTATAGCGAGAATGCTAGGGATACAAAACCTGGTCGTTGCAATAAATAAGATGGATACTGTACACTACGATGAAAAGAGGTTCTCAGAGATGAAGTCCGGCATTCTCCCGTTCATAAAAAAGATAGGCTTTGATGAAACTGCCGTGAAATTCGTCCCGATCTCGGCATACAAGAGAGAGGGCATAATCGGAAAAAGCAAGAACATGAAATGGTACTCCGGCGAACCCTTGATAGCTGCGCTCTACGCGATGTCGAAGGAGAAGAGCAACGATTCTTCAGGACCGGTGCGCGTAGTATTGCAGGGTTTTAACGAGGGCAGCAGGGACATGCTTGTAGGCAAGCTCGTACGCGGGACCCTAAAGGAAGGCGAGGAAGATATATGCATAGTACCGCAGAACATTAACATAAAGGCAAAGGAGATAATAGTAAACGGCAAGAAGGTGAAAAAGGCAAAGGCCGGGGAATCAGTGGCAATAAAGCTGGGCAAAAGGATAGACGGCGAGGTGCGTGGCAGCATAGTCTGCGGCCTGCTCTACTGCCCGATACCGCGCAGCACCATCAGTTCAATAGTTTTTCTTACCTCCAAACCGGGTAAAAATCTAAGCATACGGTTTAACGGGGTTGAGGTCCCAGTCAAGTCTATGGAAATAAAGAAACGTATAGATCCAACTACCGGAGAATCTGACCCCTCTAAGAGCGCAAAACCACTTGAAGCCGTGGAGGCAAATCTTAACCTATCAATAAAAATAGCGGCTGAGAAGTTTACTGAAACGAAAGAAATCGGCAGGTTTGTGCTTTATTCTGATGGCAAGTTCTCTGGAATTGGTATAATAGTATGAGGCGAAGTAATCACGGATAGAGCAGGATACTCGCTAGATGATATAATCCGACGCCTTCCTCCTATTCTCCGAAACAGTAAGATAATCTCTTACATAACCCTTAAGCATCTCTGCGGCCACCTCCCTCCTATTATCCCGCAGATAGCTCTTTGCATCTCCTTCTACACCAAACTTTTTACCCATTCTGTCTACCATATAATCGATGAGTTTGTCAAAACTGCTTACAATCCTAGCCCCACGCAGATTACTTGAAGGGGCCGTGTCCACGATTTTTACCACATCATCTGCAGCATTCTCCTCAGTGTAATATTTGTATAGGTATGCATCCATTGCCAACTCCAGCACTACAACAAAGGCGTTCGTGTTAAAAATATGCCTGTCATCGTCTTCGTACGCCAATCCCTTTAACTTCATTACGTTCTTCGTCCCGAAATGGTTGAAAAACACCAGCAATTCGGCAAACCGTTCTATGTCGGAGTTGTAAATCCCGGCATAAAGCGAATTTATCTCATGCGGTTTCATATCCAACCTTTCCATCACACCCAGATATTCTTCCACTTACCCATATTTGAAAGCATACTGCATACTTTAAACGTGTCATAGTCTCCTGCCGCGACTCTTGCCACTGCGGCCTCTTTTTCAGACGGCTGTGTTATATCCATAACAACCAGTTACAGCTTGCATTGTCTTATATATTTATACCTTACGCATCATGCCGGTGCCCTAAACAGGAGTAGCCAGTGTCAAATCAGTGACCTTATCTCATACGTATTCCGCACTTCCTTTGCTGTTATATCATCAAGCACTATCTTTGTTATACCTACTGTCTTTGCTACGTAAACGCAATTGTCGCATGCCCAATAATGCCCAACAAGATAGAGCACCGCACCTTCTAATCTTTTCAGCTCGGCCTCGCTGAACAGAGAGAGTATGCGCTCCTCGCTTACTTTCAGATGGCCGGCGAATTCTCCAAGCATCAAGGAATTAATTTGCACATGCCCTGCATTTAGGATTGAATGTACCTCTGCATGCACGGGAGCACAAAGTTCATAATTAGTACCTGTCTTTATAGCGCTCCTGGGGCACTCGCTAAGCCTCTCTCCATATTCAAACCTCTCTAGACCAAGGCTGCCGTCTGTATTGCGTTTCAGCGGGGCACATGAGTTGGTACCGGTAGAGATAATCGTGCCGCCTGAGTCCAGGTCCCCGCTATTTGGTATTACTACTGCAGCCGCAGTATGGTTCTTCAGGCAGTTGGACTGTGGCAAGAGATCGCGCACAGTACGGCTCAGATCAGACTTATTCAAAAATGGAACCTCTTTTGTAGGCATGCGATTACCTTTGTCCCTCCACTTTGCAGTTTCGAAGTTAGTATGACATACAAATGATATTTATACCCTTCCTTATTCACGGCCCTGTAGTCTAATATGTAGTAAAATATAGATCAGTATAAGACTGCAGGCGGAAGAAAGCCTAGCTATCCCTGTTGCCGTGAATACAATTACCGCAATCCCTATGCTAAACTGCTTTTATTGAATATCTTTATCTCCCGTAGCGCCTTGCAAGGAGAAGGATCAAGGCAAACGCGAGGATCCAGAAGGCAAGGTCCGCGATAAGTCCGGAGACGGCTATGTGCCACGGAAAATACTGTGGTGCAACGATGTAGCGCCTTATCCACGTAAAGGGCAGACCATACCACACCGCTCCGACTAGGTCATGCGGGGTAGAGTTGAAAAGCCGTGTGAACAGCGTAATACCTGCTCCTCCTATAACGGAAGCGAATGCAAGGATCCAATTGTTCATCATGGTGGGTATGTCATCACTATAATGTAAATAGACTGTGTCAGATATGTTTTAATACATTGTGGTATGATGCTGGCCAATCTAAAGAAACAAGGAACCAGATGGCATACTACCATCTTCCAAAAAAAAATAAAAAACAAAAAAAAACAAAATCTGCCTCCAGAGAGGTAGGCAATGGTTGTGGTTATTTACTTTTTAGTTAAGTCCTCTAGGACTTTTTTCGGTTGTGGTACTCCGCCCCTCCTTGTTGGCTGGACATTTACATAGAAACTGATCCCTGAATTGTAGTTTACTCCTATCATTCCATCTTCCATAGGGGTTCGGTTCTGGTTTGAATTTTCGCCGATTCCAAAGTTCATTCTTGCCACAACATCTTCTCCGTAAGCCCTTTTGATCTCCCCTTCTGCGTCTTCTGCTTTTGCAAGAATAGCTGCAAATGCCTCTATACTCCTCTTTGCTACATTACTCCAATTTATCTCAGGATGCGCTTTCATCAAAGCGTATATATTCTCTGGCATGCTCAAAGTCATGTTTTTTCCCATCTTATCACCTTATCACACTTATTACACATATATCTGTGTTTAAATATAAATATCTTTCTATAGCACTTATTACACATAAACCTGTGCTAATCCTATTGGAAAAGAGCAACTAAGGAAATTGGGGGTACATACAACCCTGAGGGCCGTATGCTCCCACTGGGATTCGAACCCAGGTTACAGGGTTGAAAGCCCTGTGTCCTTGGCCGGGCTAGACGATGGGAGCATATTCCTGTAACGTGGTAAGATATCCAGACTAAATATTAAGTATCTTGCCTATGCGCGTTTCTATGGCCTCGGGATCATCTTCCGAGTCTATGACGTAATATCCCTTGTAGCTTCTTCTCAGCGCGAGGTATTCCCTACGCACCTTCCCGAGGAATCTCTTGGTCTCAAAGAGGTCGTTGCCGCGCTTCTCCCTATCGGCTGTTCCATGCCTGAATTCAGCGCTGGCGAATTGAAGCGCACGCGAAGTTATCCTCCGTATCGCGGTCTCAGGCTTCGCATCCAGTACGAAAGTGAAGTCGGGCAGTACAAATTTGCTGTTTATCTCTCTCAGCCATGTCCTGTTGACTCCGGATGCTGCGCCGTACGCGATAGTTGAGAACATGTACCTGTCCGTTATTACATCGATTCCGTTCTCCAGTGCGGGTTTTATGGTGTAGAGTATGTGGTATGCCCTGTCGGCCGTGAAGAACAGCTGCAAAGTCGTATTGTCAATGTTCCTATCCTTCTTTATGGCCGTCTCGAGAAGGTTGCCTATAGAACCGTTCGATGGTTCATATGTAAGTATCGCCTTTCTGCCGGTTGATACAAGGCGCTCATACAGAAGCCTCGCCTGCAGCGATTTCCCCGAACCGTCTATACCCTCAAACGCGACGAACATGCAATGCGCCCACTCCAACAAGTAGATTCTCCAGCAAACTTTTATAATATTGTTCACAAAAGCAATATGTTTTGGTGCTAGGATGATACTGTCAGATTTCGATATAAAGAACATGATAAAGGGCAAAAGGCTCGTCATAAGGCCCTTGGCGAAAGATACGATAAGGCAGAACGGCGTTGATCTGCGTTTGGCGAATGAGATAGCGCACCACAACGAGCCCGACGTTGATTTTGTTATGGATCCGATGAGTGGCGATCACGTTGCCAAGGCATACTCAATACAGAAAAAGGCGGACAACCTCCTGATGATGCCAAGGGAGCAGGTACTGCTTTCAACCAGCGAATACATATCTGTGCCGCGCGATGTCGCTGGATTCGTAGAGCTCAGAAGCACTTGGGCGAGGCATGGCCTTTCTATGCCTCCGACCATAATAGATGCGGGCTTCAAGGGCACGGTCACCCTCGAGGTGGTAAACAACGCGCCGTACAAGATACTCCTCCGGCCAGGCCAGCGCTTTGCACACGTGGTATTCATAAAGACAAACAGCGAGGTATCAAACAAGTACAATGGCTTCTACAACAATCAGAAAGGGATAAAGGTCCCAAAGACTATAAAATAACCTTTCACAACACTAAAAAAGAAGCAGAAAAAGAGAATAAAAACAAAGAAGAGCAGACGTTCATCTATTTGCAAGGTCTGATATCTCTGCGCTTGCCGCACTCTCCTGCGCCTTCTGTGCCTGCCCTGTGCTTGAGACCAGGACTACATCCCCTATATTCTTTATGTTTTTGAAAAGGACGCTCTTGAACTGCAGCGTTTTCTTTACCTCTTCCTTGCCTGCATTCTTCCATTCCTCCATAAGCAATCTGCTGACTCCTCCCTGCTCCAGGTCAACTATTGCATCCCTGACTTCTCCAAGATACTGCCCAGCATCATTGTAGATGTCCATATTATATAATTCAAGAATCTTCAACTGATCACCGATATTCTCTCTCATTATACCTTTATATATTTTGCGCAAAAACGAATTGCGGAAGTGAGGCTCATCACGGTGCTACTACGGTTCCGACAACGTCTTTTCCAAGCAGCGCATCACGTATGCGCCCCTGCACCTTGCCGTTTATTATAACGCCCGCATTGCCAGACCTCCTGACCATCTCGTACACGCCCAGCACCTTTGTCCTCATTCCGCCTGTCACATCCACCCTGGACGCATTTGTTCCGGTGCTCTGGGTCACATCATTTATGTTTGACCCGTCTATGCTCTCTATTAACTTTGCATTCTCTTCCGTTGGGTTCTTATCAAATACGCCGTCAACATCAGTAGCCATTATCACTTTATCAACCTCGAAATTTTTAGCGAGAAACCCGAACACCTTTTCGGTGGATGCTATGCATACCCCCTTCTTCCTGTCAATCACCACATCTCCGTATACAACAGGCACGAATCCACTGCCAAGCGCCTCCTTTATGTGCGCCGTAGTGCCTTCAACAAGCGTGCCGTTCTCCGCCATTGCAAAGGATGATGGGGCGAACTGGAACGTATTCAGGCCCAATTTTGTACCCTCCTCTATTATTATCCTATTCAGTTCCTGCGCCACCTGCTGGGTTATTGAGGATCCCTTTCTGCTGTTCTCATTCACAAGCCCTTCATTTACTTTGTACTCTTTTGCAGGTATGTGCGCAAAAGACCCCGATCCGTGGCCTATGATTATATCGAAATCCTGGCTCTCCTTTGCTTCCTTTATCTCCCCTAGGATTCTCCTCACCTCTTCATGCAATGGGGTGCTGCGCTTTGATACGTCTGTGATTATGCTGCCCCCCAATTTCAACAGGTACAATTTGCGTTTCATTACCATTCCCTATTATAATATAGGATGTGAGGAACCATCTATAAGTCTATACTCGTTGCCAACCCGTCTGGGGCCGTCTCCAATCCGTGATACGATGATGCGGCTTCTGTCCCCCAGCACATCCCTCAGTATATCCTCCGCCTCCTTTTTGTACTTTGGCATTGTTATCAGATGCGGATTCGGCCCGGCATCAAAAGTATAAGCAATAATATTCTTTCCGAAGCGTTCATTTGCATCCATCACCGCCTCGGCTACGCTCCAGCCCCTGTCATCCATGTACCTTATGGGGGGCCAGCCATCAAGCATCGTCGCATGCATATTATTGCTGTCCCTCATAGTTATTTCGGCGAGTCTCTCGAAATCCTTTTCCAATATCGCCTTGATGACCCCCTCGGCGTTGCCTTCGGAAAACCTTGGCCTGCTATTGTACAGCACACTGGTACTAGGCGTGATAATGTGCCCTGTGCTGCTTGATACCTTCTTCATGGAAACGCTTGATATGCCTATGATGTCCAGTAGGCGCCAGTGATCAGGCGGCGCTATCTGTTCTGCATAGGAGTCCCTGCCATCCTTTCTTGCCCCCTTCCTCCATTTCACGAATCCACCAAACA
>JAJYZH010000015.1 GCA_021800135.1 Microcaldota archaeon | reverse complement strand
GTCGCCAAAACTAAGATGGATCCAGGGGTTTAATACCCTTGGGTCTAATTCAGAATAGTGGAATTGTTGGACAAAGTCTCTAATGCGCAGGGAATATATACTTTTACGGGAGTTGAATGCTGAAGGAAACAGACCTTTCGCTGAAATTGAAAGGAAGTATAATTTTGGCCACGGAACTGCAAGATATGTATTTGAAAAATTAAAAGAGAAAGGCTTGATCTTGAGGCTCACTTTAACGATGAATAAATACAATGTGAAGTATAATGCTATAATAGTAACAAGGATAGTTAATGAAAGTATATTCATTAAAGATAGAGAGCGAATTTTACGTTACATAATCAAAGACTATGATGCGTTGGCGAATAGATTCGCTCTTGTGGGGGGAGACACTGGCACCTTTTGGTAACATGTTTATAGTTCCTATACTTAGAGAGGGAGAACTTGAAACCGAATTAGAATGGTTAAATATGCAAATAGGAGGTATTAAACTTGATTCTTCAATTGTAACACAAATAATTCTAGGTGGATTGTGTTATAGGAGATTGGATAACAGATATTCAAAACAAACACAAATGCTCGTAAGCGAATATAAAGCAGAACCACCTAAGGATATCCCTAACTATTTTATAGGATGAGGAATTCTTGCGATTCACTTATCCTGGTGGGCCTCCGCCACCAGTGTTAGTATCATCAGGTCCAAACATATTTTCACCCGTGTTCAATCTTCTACATTCAGAATTAAAGGGTAGGCTTTAAATATGTTTCGGATTAATTTTGGCCCTGACGAACACACGATATGAGCAAGGAATAAAGATAGATAAGGCAGAGTATTGATATTGGTACTTTTATGATAGCTACACTCTTCAGTGGCGGAAAGGATTCCACGCTTGCGTTGCACAAGGTGCACGCCCTCGGCGTAAAGACAGAACTCCTTATCACCATGAAGCCCGAGAACCAATACAGCTACATGTTCCATAAGGTAAACATAGACCTTACAGGGCTCCAGGCTGAGGCGCTTGGCATGAAACATAAAATGATAGTCACGAAAGGAGAGAAGGAGAGGGAGCTTGCAGACCTGAAGAATGCGCTAGTCGATAACGGTGTCAGCACGCTGATCACAGGCGCCCTGGCCAGCGAGTACCAGAAGAGCAGGATAGGCAGCATATGCAAGGATCTTGGCATAGAGCATATAGCGCCCCTCTGGCATATGGATCAAGAGGAGGAGCTGAGGGAGATAGCGAGGAATTACCACGCAATAGTGACCCAGGTCTCTGCAGAAGGCCTGGATAAGAGCTTTCTCGGCAGAAGGATAGACGCTGCCATGATAGACAGGTTAAAGGAACTGAACGATAGATACAGGATAAACATGGCATTCGAAGGAGGGGAGGCGGAGAGTTTCGTCCTTGATGCACCCCTCTTTTCAAAACGCATTGAAGTGACGAGGGCGCACACATCTTGGGATGGCAGTACTGGTCAGTACTCCATAGATGAGGTCTCTATGAAGGACAAGTGTAGCGATTGAATTAAGTATTTTTCATGCTTATTGTATAGCTGAAGGGTGGTAAAGTGTTCATCTCGGAAAGGAGCAAATACGCGTTGAACCCGATAGAAGAGGAAGACGTGCTTGCAGAGAAGCTTGCAGCTTCAGGCAAGAAGGTGATAAAGCTCAACAGGGGGGATCCCCCAGTCTACTTCCCTACTCCCGCATATATTTTGAACGCCTACATAGAAGCGCTTAAGTCGGGCAAGACGACTTATTCCATGGCGACAGGGGTTAAAACACTCAAGGATGCGATAAGGGCCAGATACAGGAAGAAGTATAGGATTAGCCTTGAAGACGAGGATGTTATAGTAACGCAGGGCGTTTCTGAGGCACTTTCTTTTCTCAACAGCACATTGATAAACGATGGCGATTCTGCAATACTCTTCAAGCCGTATTATCCGCTGTACCTGCCGCTGCTTAACCTTTCTGGAGGGAAGGAGATACTGGAGAGGTATAACGAGAATGACGCCTGGAACGTGCATATAGAGGGTCTGGCAGGCACGCTGAAGACGCTGAAATCTGAGAGGAAGCTCGACAGGGTGAAGTACATACTCGTAACCAACCCAAACAACCCTACCGGCACTGTGCTCAAAAAGGGGGTGCTG
Source organism: Microcaldota archaeon (assembly GCA_021800135.1). GTDB lineage: Archaea > Micrarchaeota > Micrarchaeia > Micrarchaeales > Micrarchaeaceae > JAKATY01. Next base: position 8,037 of record JAJYZH010000015.1, on the reverse strand, counting down.
GAGGAGCTCGTTTCACTTGCCAATGAATACGGAGTGTTCCTTGTAAGCGACGAGATATACGATGAAATTGTCTACAACGGGGCCAGGTTCACGAGCATAGGTGAGATTGCGAAAGGTGTGCCGCATATGATACTGAACGGGGCGTCAAAGGACTATGATGCCACAGGTTTTAGGCTAGGATATGCGCTTATCCCGGGGGACGATGAAAAATCTGTGCTGCTTAAACGGAAGTTCGCAGACTTTGCTACAGTAAGGCTCTCTGCCAACGTTCCTGCGCAGTATGCATTTGCCGAAGGGATAGCTAACGCTGAAAAGCATGCGGAAGCCGTATCTGCGATGGTGAATGAGATAGAGAGCAGGGTCAACTACGCCACTGCGCTTCTCAAGGAGAACCCATACATCGATCTGGTAAGGCCAAACGGCGCGTTCTACTTATTCCCGAAAGTCGATATGAAAAGCCTGAAGTTTGAAACGGACAAGGAGTTTGTGGATAAGCTCCTGATAGAAGAGGGAATCCAGCTTACTAGGGGTTCGGGCTTCGGAGCTCCATCGCATGTAAGGATTGTATCTCTTCCGCCGCAGGATGTGCTGGAGGACGCGATAGGTAGACTAAACGCTTTCTGCAGAAAGAATGCATCTAAGCGAAGGCGATGATTCTACAAAAGCATTAAGAATTGTACTGCGAAAAACGATTAGAGGGTCCGTAGTCTAACGGTCACGACGCCAGCCTTACACGCTAGAGGTCGGAGTTCGACTCTCCGCGGACCCACTGATGATTTTATGGATGTAGAGGAGAAGGTTTCACTTTTCAAGAGTTTCGCGGCCGAGATAGTTACGGAGGAGGAGCTAAGGCACGTCTTCGAAAGCAAAGAACATCCAAACGCGTATGACGGCTTCGAGCCTTCGGGGATCGCTGGCATACACTTCGGACTTATGCGCTCCAAGAACATAAAGAAGATATTGAGCACAGGAGTGCACTTCAAGTTGTATCTTGCAGATTATTTTGCATACATAAACAACAAGCTTGGGGGGGATATTGATCATATACGTACGGCAGGAAAGTACTTCGTCGAAGTTTGGAAAGCTGCTGGAGTCGACACAGATAAGGTTGAGATAATCTGGAACAAGGACCTAATGCAGGATTTCTCCTATTGGGAGAGATTTCTCAGAATAGGGAAAATAACTTCGCTCGACAGAGTTAAGAGGGCTATAACAATAATGGGAAGGAGGGAGGGGGAGGCGCTTTCTTCGGCGCAGATATTCTACCCAATAATGCAGGCGACAGACATATTCCAGATGGATATAGACATTTGCCAGCTTGGCATAGACCAGAGGAAAGCGAATATACTGGCAAGGGAAGCGGCGCAGAGGTATGGATGGAAGGTACCCGTGGTCGTAAGTCACCCGCTGCTTCTTGGCCTGAAAGGCGCACCTGCAGACCTTAAATCCAGCGACGAAGATACGCTGATGAGCTATAAGATGTCAAAGTCGGATCCTAGCAGCTCAATAACGGTGCATGACACTTTCGAACAGATAAAAAAGAAGGTGAATGGCGCCTACTGCCCTGAAAAGGTAACTGATGGGAACCCTATATTTGACTACCTTGAGAAGATAATAATAGATGATAAAATGGGACCCATCGCTATAGAAAGGCCCGAAAAATTCGGGGGTCTTTTTGAGGCTGATAACTTCAACGAACTTGTAAAATCTTACAAGGCTGGCAAGATTCATCCGGCAGACATGAAGAGTTTTGTGTCGGGGGAATTGGAGAAGAGAGTAAAGCCGATAAGGGAGCATTTCGAGAACAATAACACGGCGAGGGCGCTTTACGAGGAGGTCAGGGGTTATACTATAACCAGGTAATGCGATATCCAAGCATACGGGATATACTATTAAGGAGAGGTTGGAAGAGAGGGGATTGACGCGCTTCCAGGTACAGGTTCTGCTTGAAGTGTGCAGGATACCTGAAGGCAGGACATCGAACTATAAGGAGATTGCGAAGAACGTAGGCAAGCCTGGCGCGTACAGGGCAGCCGGCACAGCGTTGCGCAGGAATCCGTTTCCGATAGAAGTGCCATGCCACAGGGTAATAAAAAGCGACGGCAGCCTAGGCAGCTATTCAAACGGGGGAAGCAGGATGAAAGCGATGCTCCTTAAGAAGGAAGGCGCAATCGCATGACACCCTGCCTCTACCGTTCCAGAAAACCCATCACTTCTGCCCAAGGTAAGCGTAACTATTTCCCATGACCTGCGTGTAGTATCCCAGCCTGCTGAGTGCGTTGTGCCTTCTGCTTCCTGCGTCGGCATAGGCTACTTGCATCACCACAGGCGTAGATCTCAGCCTCATAAGTTCTGACAGCCCTTTCTTAGTGAGCTTCATGGATTTGCCTACCTCCTCCTTGCTCGCAAAATCCAGTATCTCCTTCGCCTTCAACTTATGCAGGTTGTACCATACCGTGCTCTTTGCCATAGAGTATTCCTCGCTGAAGTAATCAACGAACATCGAAGCGCTGTATATCTCGTCCCTACCGACTTCGAGAAGCAGCAGGCGCTCACGCTCTGATAGTTTCGAACTTTTTTCACTTTCCTTTAATACGACCATTTGCGCCACACAAACACCCAAAAACTTGAAGGATTTTATGCAGCCAAATGGAGGATATATGGCATATTTGTATTTGTATTGTCCTTGCATGCGCTGCCTATGACAAAACTAGACCTCGGTGACCATGACAGCGATTGTCTTGACATCTGTACCACATATCCGTAAATATGTTTCCTATTAGGATGTCTGCAGCTTTATATTTAAATCTTTTGTACAAAGACCGGCTACGTCGCTATGTTGCCAACCCAAGCTACATCCTTGAAGCTGCGCAGCTGGGAGCCTGCGTCCCCCGATGAGTTTATTATCATTATCTTCACTCCCCGCTTCTCGGCTTCTGAGAGCAGATTCTGCATATTCGCATCTCCGAGCGTTGAATCATTCACCAGTATTGCGGTTGCTTCGTAATTCTCAATTGCGTCCCTTACTTTCTCCATTCCATATCCAGCTTTGCCTACGCTCAGCGCGCCCAGGAATTCTTCCATTGCCCTGAACTCATTCCTCATCCTTCCCCTTATCATTACGCTTTCTACTCCCGCGCTTTTGATCAGCTCGTACATGCCAGTCCTTTCCGTGTCGCTTGCCCTCTCATAGATTACGCGCTTCCCGATCTTCTCAGAAAGGCCCTTTTCCTCTATGTACTTCTTCAGGTCATCTTTCGTGAATCCCGGCCCGGCCACTATCACCGTATCTGTATTAAGGTTCTTTATGATCTCTATTAACCCGTTAAAGTATTTCTCCCTCTGTTCCTCGAAGTCCTTCGGCTTCATCCTCTTGCTGAGCTTGCTGTAGACCTCGCTCATGAACTCAATGCCATATCCGAGCACGTATGCAGGCAGCGCCTTCTCATCGTCGACCAGGATTACGGCCAATCTGGGCTTCTTCGTATCCTCTACGGCTTCCTTTATCACCCCTAGTATGTAATCGGGCCATGACAGTTTCGTTATCTCCAGGGTGTCGTGCAGCCCTATGCCCAAGGTGTGGTATGTGTTTAGCCTTACATACTCGAGCGGCTTGCCTTCCAGTATCTTTCCGGATATCCTCAGTGCAAGTGCATTTCTATCAAGCTCTGTCTTTTCCACCCTTAACGTGATTATTACCTCTTTCATCTCGCCCTCTGCACCCTCGCTCGGCCTGAATCTCCTGGTGCTTTCGGACTTTACTATATCGTTCTGGAACAGTATCCTCTGCAGCGCCCACAGGTCTTCGGCATTGTCCACCCTGAGCTTCATAGCACCTTCAGCCTTCCTGAACCTCAGTATATTCATTGCATCTCCATTGCCTACCAGTTGGACAGAGTAAATAAATAGGCATAATTATTTATTAGTAGGGAATCAATCAATATTTAGGTGTGATTCGTGAGGCGTTTAGCTCTTGTCGTAGTCGTGGCTTTTTTATCCCTTATACTCTACTCCCACGTGTCTTATGGTTCATACACGGTTACAAACCTTAACACCACCGTAACGCTGCTCGCCAATACCAGCGCAGAGGTCACGGAGGTGCTTACGGTGCAGGTAAGCAACCAGTCCGTACAGCAATATACGACAGACAGGGCCGCGCTTAACCTCACCCTTGAGGAGTGGCAGTCACTGATAGGTCCTACTCTCACACAGCACATAATAAATCCGGAAAAAGGTGTTTTCAACTTTAGATTCCTTCCTGGTGCCCTCGTAAAAGAGGCAAACGGCGGCAGGGCATACCTTTTGATGAGCTATTACGTGCTAAATGTCACAAGCATCAGCAGGCTGCAGCCTAGGGAGTTTCTCTACACATTCAGGCCTAGCACATTCAACTTTGAGCACGGGGTAAGCGGAGAGGTGCTGCCCTCAAACACTACGCTTACCATAGTCCTGCCTTCAGGAAGCAGCATAACTTCGATCTATCCGATACCTGATGCCCCTGCAAGCGGGATAACCAACAACTACGCGAATGTCAGCAGAGCATCATGGTTCTTCGGCGAACCGCTTTCGAAGTTCGAGCTCACATTCACAATAACAGAAAGCCTCCAGACAGAGGTGTTGAAGTTCTTCTCCGGAGTCTATGCTTATCTCGGCATATTCTCATTCATAATAATAGCGCTGTTTATCCTGCTTTTCATAATATACGCATACGTAAAGGCCAGCAGGTGAGCATTACAGAGTGGTAACTTGCATGAATACCAGTTGAAGCTTCTTGACTTCATAAAAAACAGGAAGGAAAGTGATGTTGGGAGCATAGCAGAGGGGACAGGTCTCAGCAGGGATCAGGTCATATGGGCAGTGGAGGCGCTGCTTGAAAAGAAGGCTGTGAATGCAGAGAAGAGCAGGGTAGCCGGAGCATCGCTCACGAAGGAAGGCAGGGAGTACATGGAGATGTTTCCTGAGGAAAGGCTGGTCAGGTCATTGAAGGGTCCGCTCAAGGCGGCAGAGATAGATGACAAGATAGGCCTTATCTGGGCAAAGAAAAACGGCTGGATAACACTTGAAGGGGATACTGTAAAAGTGAACAGCAAAGGCATGGAAGCCGCGTCTAAAGGCTTTGAATACGGGATGAGGAAAATCCTGAATGAGCTGGATGGCATGCAGAGCATAGACGATGGATACATGAAGAAGCACGCTGACGAGATAAAAGCCCTTGAAAGGAGGAAGCTCCTTAATATCGAGGAGAAGGGTTTCATCGGCAGCGTCTCAATAACAGAGGAGGGCAGGAGGATGCTCGAGTCAGAGGAATCTGAAGGTGTTGGGCAGCTTACAAAGGAGATGATATCATCAGGCTCGTGGAAAAAGATGAAGTTTAAGAGGTATGATATAAGCGCCCCCGCAGAGGAAAGCTATGCGGCGAGGCTGCATCCCGTCAGGGAGTTCATAAACTATGTAAGGCATGTTTGGCTTGACATGGGGTTTGTTGAGGTATCTGGTCCGATAGTGGAATCGGCGTTCTGGAACTTCGACGTCCTTTTCTCGCCCCAAGACCATCCGACCAGGGAGATGCAGGATACTTTCTTCCTTTCAAACCCAAAGGAGATAAGCATAGAGGACGTGGCGCTTCTGAACAGAGTAAAGAGGATGCACAAGGCGAACTGGGAGAGGATATGGAAGGAGGAGTTGGCAAAGCAGGCGCTGCTGAGGACGCAGGCTACAAGCGTTTCGGCACACTACATCTACAAGTTCGCCAATGCGGTCCGGGGCGACTATCCTGTCAAGCTCTTTTCCGTAGGCAAGGTATTCAGGAATGAAAGCATAGACTACAAGCACCTTGCAGAACTTGTCCAGACTGATGGGATAATAATAGGTGACAACCTTAACCTTGCGCACATTATATACACGCTAAAAACATTCTACCAGAATCTTGGCTTTAATGTGAACAACCCTAAGGAGTTCAGGTTCAAGCCGTCATACTTCCCGTTCGTAGAACCAGGGCTTGAGGCTATGTATTACGATAGGGAGAAGGGAGACTGGATAGAACTTGTAGGGGCCGGGATAATAAGGAAGGAGATAACAAAGGCGCTGGGAACCAGCAAAACCGTCCTTGCATGGGGCGCCGGACTCGACAGGCTGTTCTTCAAGGCGCTGGACATAGACGCCCTTACGACCCTTTACAAGAATGATATAGGTTGGCTCAGGAGCAGGGGCAGGCTGAAACTGTGATTGTGATGGCAATAGTGACATTCAACATAAATGATTTAGGTTCCGGGGATACAGAGAAGCTTGTGGAAACCATAAACAGGATAGGCTTAGAGGTAGAGGGGGTAGAAGGGGACGAGATATCAATTGATGTTACACCAAACAGGCCAGACATGCTCGATTTCTATGGTATAAAGAGGGCGCTTGAAAGCTTCTCCAACGGCAAAGTACCTGAGTATGGATACTATGCGGTAAAGAGTGAACCGGAACTCAGCATAGAGGTGGCAGAGGCGGTGAGCAGGGTAAGGCCGTACATAGCGGCATTCGTGGCTAAGGGAGTCAAGCTTAACGAGAGGAGCCTGAAGTATATGATAAGCTTCACCGAAAAGCTCGCAGAGACATATGGAAGAAGCAGGAAGAAGATGGCAATAGGGTTGCACAACTATAACATTGTAAACGGAGACCTTGTGTACGATGCTTCGGCCGAAGGCAGGTTTCTGCCGATAGGTGCAGACAGGGAAATGAGCTTTGATGAGATATTAGAAAGGCATGCGAAGGGGATAAAATACTCCAATACCGTAAGCGGGAAGGGCAGGAAGAAGTACCCGTTCTTGAGAGACTCGGAGAAGATACTTTCCATGATACCGATAATAAATTCAAAGGCAACCGCTATAGACGCGAATACGACAAATATATTGGTGGATGTGACGGGGACATCCGAGAAGACGGTAAAAGAGACAGCCAACCTTCTTGCAGCATCGTTGATGGACCAGGGGGGCGAGATATATCCGGTAGTGATACTTTACAAAGGCAGGAAGGAGGTTACTCCTGATATGACATACAGGGACATAAAGGTAAATCTAAGAAAGGTAGATTCCACTATAGGCGCGAAGCTTACGGAGAGCATGTTGGTCGGATATATAAACAGGATGGGATATCCGGCGTCAAAGTATGGAAATAACCTGCTTGTCCATGTGCCGCCATACAGGCTCGATGTTTTCAATTATCAGGATGTGGTAGAGGATATAGCAATAAGCTTTGGATATGACAGGATAGTGCCGCTCCCTGTGCGCGGCGTTGCTGTCGGACTGCCTGGAGACTTATATGAATATGGGGATGATATAGCGAGGTTCATGGTCGGGCTTGGATTTACTGAGGCAGTAAACAATTACCTCACAAACGAAGAGATATCATTCTCTGATATGGGATATGCGGGCGCTGCCGAAAGAGTTTCGGTTGTATATTCGAAGACTGAGAACCTTACAATGCTGAGGATGGCGATACTGCCGGGAATCCTTCAGGATCTCAGTAGGTCTGTGCATGAAAGGATGCCGCAAAGGCTGTTTGAGATAGGCAGCGTGTTTGAGGTAAGGGGCGGAAAACCGTATGAGAAGGTTAACCTCGCTTTCGCTAGCCAGAATTCGAAGGTAAACTTCGCGGAGGCGAAGAGCACGCTCGAATCTGTGATGAAGTATCTTGAGGTAAAGTACGAGATAAGGGAGGCGGAGGACAAGGCATTCATAAGCGGAAGGTGCGCCGAGATAATTATAGAAGGGAAGAAAAGGGGGATGCTTGGCGAGATAGCACCATCTGTCCTTGAGAACTTCAAGCTTCTCGAACCGATAGTGGCGTGCGAAGTTAACCTGATCGGCAAAGTTTCATATTTCGAAAAGTGATGTATGTGGCTGAATCGTTTGATGAACTGAGGAAGAAGATGATTGAGGGTGCGAAGGGCGCGATAAAAAACGCCTATGAAAGCGAGGAATATGCGCTGATACAGGCGATAAATGCGTACTTGCAGATAAATAAGTCGTACAACTTGGTATATGAGAGGCT